>JAQVQF010000017.1 GCA_028701715.1 Eubacteriales bacterium
CTTTTCCTCCGGGCTTGCCGCAGAGGACGCCGTTTTCTCCCTCACCACACGCGTTATAGCGGGTAAAAACATTTACGGCGGCACAAGGCGGCTGCTGAACAATTTCGTGTCCAAGGGCGCACAGGTGATTTACGCCGATACATCATTCCCGGAGGAAATAGAAAAAGAGGCGGCGATTGCGCCGTCCCTTATCTTCGCGGAAACGCCCGCAAATCCGCTTATGCACATATCCGACATAAGAAAATTGGCCGAAATATCAAAAAGGCACGGCTGCATACTCGTCATAGACAACCCCTTTTTAACCCCCGTGCTGCAGAGGCCGCTGACGCTGGGCGCCGACATAGCGCTCCATTCCGCCACGAAATACCTGTGCGGACACCACGACTCCACGGCGGGCTGTGTCGTGACCAACGACGGCGCGCTTGCCGACAGGCTGTATCTTGCCTTATCCACCAAGGGCAGCGGGCTTTCGCCGTTCGATTCCTTCCTTGTAAAGCGCGGGCTGGAAACGCTCGCCCTGCGGATGAGAGCGCATTGCGAAAACGCCGCAAGGCTGTTTGAATACCTGAAGGGGCGCGACGAGATCACGCGGATATACTACGCGGGCGACCCCGAAAGCCCCGGCTTTGAGGTGATGAAGGGGCAGTCGGCGGGCTTCGGCGGCATGATAGCCTTCGAGATCGACGAAAGGGCGGATTTCAAGCGGTTTTTATCCGCGCTCAAGCTGATAAGCTTCGCCGAAAGCTTAGGCGGCAACGCCACGCTGATAACCCATCCGTTCACGCAGACGCACGCCTCGCTGTCTTCTAAAGAAAAAGCGGAGGCGGGGATAAGAAAGAACCTTTTCCGTCTTTCGGTGGGCACGGAGGCCGCGGAGGACATAATAAGCGACATCGCGGACGCTTTCGGATATTAAATTACCGCCGCTTGAAGGATATCGGCGGCCGCCCTTGCCATATCCGGCTTGCCGAACACCGCGCTGCCCGCGACAAGCATATCGACACCCGCGCCCGCCGCAAGCGGCGCGGTTTTAACGTCTATGCCGCCGTCCGCGGAAAGAAAGGCCCCCGAGCCGATACGGTCAAGCTCGTTTCGTATTGCTTTAATTTTGGGGAGCATGGCTTCCATAAAGCTCTGCCCGCCGAAGCCCGGCTCCACCGTCATGACAAGGACGATATCGCACAGGGGCAAAAGGTCGAAAATTTCCGCCGCTCCCGTGCCGGGCTTCAGAGATATGCCGGCTTTCGCGCCCTTTGCTCTTATCGCCTTCAGCACCGCCGCCGGTTTTTTTGTCGCCTCGGCATGAACGGTGACAAAATCGCTGCCCGCGGCGATAAAATCGTCTATGTAGCGTTCGGGGCTTTCTATCATAAGGTGGGTGTCGAATATCAGCCTTGTCGATTTTCTTATTGATTTAATAACGGGCACGCCGAACGATATGTTCGGCACGAAAACGCCGTCCATAACGTCGAGATGAAGATACCTCAAGCCCGCGTTCTCAAGCGTCATAAGCTGCTCGCCGGCACGGGCGAAATCGCAGGACAGCAACGACGGCGACAAAATAATCGCTTTTTCTTCCATATACGTTTCCTTTCGGCAGAATTATACATATTCTATAGTATATGATTCCGCGGAGGAGAGGCGACGGGAAGTCCGAAAGCAAGGATCCGACATGTTATTCGCTCACCCTCCGCGTTCATATATATACATATCAATATAATAACGCCAATCCGCCGTATTGTCAAATATAAATTGATGCGGCGGCGTTTTTATATCACCGCGTCAGAAAATATGAAAAAACACGGGTTTTTCGCCGTCGGCAAGCTCGGAAAGCACCGCTTCCAAACGGCGTTTCGCCGCTATATAATTATCGTATGCCTTTACCTGTACATACGCCTTTATATCCGCCACCGCCTCGCAGACGCGTTCCAGCTCGCTTACATTAATCGAAAGCGAAAGGTAGCCGTGCCATTTATACCATTGATCGGCGAAAGCCTGAATATTTCCGTCGTAGGAATCGAATTCCTCCTTCGTTTCCGGAAGTGAGCGCGTAAGCTCAAGCGCTTCGCCGACCGTTTTCCTGACAAAATAACCGTTGACGCATACGCACGCTATTATCAAGCCAAGCAGCACAAGCGCTATTATAAAATGCTTCATATCATTTACCGGTTTCCTTTTTTGTCAGCTTTACGGTTCCGTTTTCGTCAAACGCAAGAATCATACAATCTTTTTTGGATAATTTGTTTTCGCTTAATATTTTCGCTATATCCGCTTTTGTTTTGCCCGTCCGTTCCATAAAGCTTTCTATTTCGACTCCCTCGATCATAACCGTCATGTCGGGTCCGGTTTCCTCAGCCGTTATATTGCTGTCCTTGGGTGTCAGAGGGGTTGACGCGGCTTTCGGGAGCACCGATATTTTGCCGGTCTGCTCGAGTATGACATAATAAACGTCGTCAAACGACTTATAGCCCTCGGTCCTGATTACGGCAAGCACCTCGTCTAAGGTTATTCGCGCCTTGTCCAGTCCTTTGTCGATAATTTTACCCCCGGCAACAAGCACTATAGGCTCGCCGAACAGGGTTTTGCGCAGCCTGGGCAGCTTGCGGCAGGCGAAAGCCGTTATAACCTCCAGCGAACCGAGCGCAACAAGCGAAACCAATCCGTGGAACAAGGGAATGTCCCGGTCGGTGATGGGCAGCGCGGCAAGTTCCGAAAGCATAACCGCCGCAACGAATTCGGAAAGCTGAATTTCCCCTATCTGGCGTTTTCCCATTAATCGCATGATTAAGGTAAGCGCTATATAAAAAATTACGGTGCGTATTAAAATTACCGTCAAATTCAACACCTCATTAGCATAATTTTCCCATAACCGTAAAAAATATTCAACGTCATGCCGTATGCGAAATCCACACGGCTTCGCATATACTTTATCTTGGAGCCGTTTAAATCAACGGTCAATCGAAGGGTGTGTTATTATGTGTTCCATATGCGGTATAATCGATATTAATAATGACGGGATAATCGACGCGGATCGGCTTGAGGCGATGAACCGAACCATGCGTCACCGCGGACCGGACAGCCGCGGGCATTACATTAACGGGGGCGTGGGTTTCGCCCATAACCGGCTTGCGGTCATGGATGTGGAAAACGGCAGTCAGCCCATGCAAGCGTACCGGGAGGGAGCGCGTTATACCATTGTCTATAACGGGGAGATATACAACACCGACGAGCTGAAGCTCGATTTAACAAGCCGCGGCATAAGCTTTAAAACTTCCTGCGATACGGAAGTTGTTCTGTATGCCTACATGGTATACGGGGATAAATGCGCGGAAAAGCTCAACGGAATTTTTGCCTTTGCCGTCCATGACGAAGCGAAGGATATTGTTTTTTTTGCGCGTGACCGTTTCGGCGTCAAGCCCTTTTTCTATGCCCGCGACAGCGGTTTCTTTTTGTTTTCTTCGGAAATAAAGGGCTTGCTTGCCGCCTGAATTCTGCCCGAGCTTGACAGCGTCGGCCTTTGGCAGCTGTTATATCTTTCCCCCGCCACGATTCCCGGCAGCGGGGTGTTCAGAACAATCAGCGAACTAAAGCCCGGCGAAGCCGCCGTGCTTGACAGAAAAGGCCTTCATATAAGCCGCTATTGGAATCTCCCGGCTTTTGAATGGAAGGGTACTCCGGAGGACGCCGCCGCTCAAACCCGCGCTATCCTCGGCGACGCGGTGAGTAAGCAGCTGGGCAGCGATGTGCCGCTGTGCGTGCTGCTTTCGGGAGGGCTTGATTCTTCCGCCATAACGGCATTGGCCGTTGACGAGTGTAAAAAAATCGGTACAACGTTATCGACCTATTCTTTCGAATACGAGGGTAATAAAGAGAGCTTTAAACAGTCGTTGTTCCAGCCCGAAAGCGACGACCGCTTTGCGAAATATATTGCCGATTATCTCGGTACAAACCATACCATTCTCACCGCTTCGAGTAAAAACATCACCGAAAATCTGCCTTCCGCGGCGTTTCAACGCGATTTTCCGGGGCAGGCGGATATTGATTCCTCGCTCATGTATTTCTGCGGGGAAATAAAAAGGAAGCATACCGTCGGTCTTTCCGGCGAATGCTCCGACGAGCTTTTCGGCGGCTATCCCTGGTTTTACCGTCCTGAAATGCTCTATTCCGATTTTTTCCCGTGGATACACGATCCGCACCTGCGCGCGTCGCTTTTCGACGAAAAAATCATAAAGCCCGGGGAAGGATATTCCTATATGTCGCGGCTTTATCGAAAAAGCCTTGAGGATTGCCCGGTATCGGAGGGCGAATCCGAGGTTATGCTTACCGCCCGCCATGCCACCTGGCTTTCCATGAATTATTTTATGACATCTCTTCTCGAACGCAAGGACCGAATGAGTATGGCGCACGGCGTGGAAATCCGAGTGCCCTTCGCCGATCATCGGCTGTGGGAATTGGTGTTCAATATCCCGTGGGAAATAAAATATGCCGGAAAAACAGAAAAAAGCCTCCTGCGCGAGGCCATGAAGGGCTTGCTGCCCGATAATATACTTCACCGCAAGAAAAACCCTTACCCGAAAACCCATAACCCCGAATATACAAAGCTTGTCAGCGAAATGCTCGACAGCCGTATAAAGCACGGAGGAATACTTTCACAGATTTTAAATAATAAAAAGCTGAAAGAGCTGAAAGAAAAAAGCGGCGGCACATGGCTCGGACAGCTCATGGACACACCGCAGCTTATAGCCTGGCTTGTGCAGTTCGATTGTTGGTTCGAGGAAAAAAACGTTATCCTCAAAATATAATATTATTCTACAAGAATCGTTATAATGTCATTTTTAATTTCGGCAAAGCCGCCGTTTATATGATATATCTGTTCGACTCCGCTTTTAACATAACGTATATCGCATTTCTCAAGCGCCGCCGTTATTGGAAACGATCCCGCTCTCACGCCGAACCAGCCGTCGGCGGTCTTCATGGCAACCGATGAGGCGTTATCCTCAAGCAGCAATCCCGCGGGAGATATGACGGTAAGCTTCAGCTTATCCATTGCGCGCACTCTTTTCGTATACATCGTCTATCGAGCCTGTGAACATAAAATCCTGTTCTGGGATATTGTCGCATTCGCCGCCGAGTATCGCCTGAAAGCCCTTTATGGTCTCGCTCACGGGTACAAAACGTCCCTCCATGCCGGTGAAGGATTCCGCCACATGGAACGGCTGCGACATGAACCGCTGTACGCGACGCGCTATTTTTACGGTTTTTCTGTCCTCGGGAGACAGTTCCTCCATGCCGAGTATGGCTATAATATCCTGAAGCTCATTATATCTCTGAAGCACTCGCTGAACCTCTTTCGCGGTAGCGTAATGGGTGGCGCCGATGGTATCTTCCGCAAGCATTCGCGAGCTGGATTCCAGCGGCGAAACCGCGGGATAAATTCCCAGCTCAACAATATTGCGGGAAAGCACGGTGGTTGCGTCAAGATGAGCGAAAGCGGTTGCCGGTGCCGGGTCGGTCAGGTCATCCGCCGGGACATATATCGCCTGAACGGAGGTTATCGAACCGTTTTTTGTGGATACTATACGTTCCTGAAGCCTGCCCATTTCCGAAGCAAGCGTCGGCTGATAGCCCACCGCCGAGGGCATCCGTCCGAGGAGCGCGGATACCTCGCTCCCCGCCTGGGTGAATCTGAATATATTGTCTATAAAAAGCAAAACATCCTGATGTACGGTTTCTCTGAAATACTCCGCGATAGTCAAACCGGCAAGAGGAACACGCAGCCTGGCTCCCGCCTGTTCGTTCATCTGCCCGAATACCAGCGCGGTTTTTGCTATAACTCCCGATTGGTTCATTTCGCCCCAGAGCTCGTTGCCTTCTCTTGAGCGTTCGCCCACCCCAGCAAATACCGAATAGCCGTTATGCTCAAATGCGATATTGCGTATAAGCTCCATTATCAACACGGTTTTACCCACGCCCGCGCCGCCGAAAAGCCCTATCTTTCCGCCCTTGGCATAGGGAGTCATCAGGTCTATGACCTTTATTCCGGTTTCAAGCAGCTCTGTCGCGGGAATTATCTCGGTAAACGGAGGAGCTTTGTGATGTATTGGATAGCGTATTTTTGCGTTTATGGGTCCGAGACCGTCTATCGGCTCGCCCGTGACGTTTATCATCCTGCCGAGAGTTTCCTCCCCGACAGGCACCGATATGGGCTCGTCCGTATCAACAGCCTCAAGCCCGCGCGACATGCCGTCTGTCGGATGCATGGATATGCACCGTACGCAGTTATCTCCCAAATGCTGCAGTGTTTCAAGCACAAACCGCTCGTCACCCTTTTTTACCTCAACCTCGTTGAATATATCCGGAAGGTCTTCGCCCGGCAAAAAGCGTATATCAACCACAGGTCCCGTAATTCTCTGGATTATTCCCTTTGAACCTTTGGACATTTTCCTCCCGTCCTTTCGATTTTAATTATTTCTTTTCTTCTTCGGTTTCGTTGGAACCGGCAGTTTCCATTACCCCTGATGTCACCTGGCTCTGTCTCCTGCGGTTTAGATTCAATTCGAGTTCCGCCTTCAGTTTTACTGCGTTGTCCGATGCGGTGCGCATAGACATCATGGTGGCGGCATGAACTCCGGATGCCCATTCAAGCAGCAACGAATAGATTTTATTTTTTAAACACAGCTCATACAGCGCTTTATCCACGACTTCTCTGTCGGGGTAATATATGACCTCCGTGTTTTTCTTTTCCCCGGATTTTGCCGGCAAGAGCGGTTCGGTATCGGGAACCTGCGTTAAGATGTTCTTAAACTTCTGATACACAAGCACTATTTCGTCCGCTTGTCCGGACGAATACAAATTAATAAGATAAGAGGCGAAAGACGCGCTTTCGGCGTATTCGGGTATATCGGAAAAAACAAAACGATTGTCTGTCATCAAATTATTCGTACGGAAATATTCGATTCCCCATTTGCCGCAGACAATAATCAGAGGGTTATTTTCTTCGGCAAGAATGTTTTCGAAAAAGCTCATAAGCGTCATATTATAACCGCCGCAAAGACCGCGATTGCCCGTAAGCGCAACAAAGCATTTTCTGCCGGAATTGCTTCTTCCGTCATACGGATCCTTTATCGTTTGAAACATTTCGGTACAACGCTGTGCATACGGTAAAAAAGACTTATACACCGATGAGGTACGGTAATATTTGGCGGTGGATATGCTTTTCATAGCGTCGGCGAGCTTGCCTGTGGCGGTGACGCTTTTTATATGATTTTTAATATCTCTCAGCGCAGGCATTTCAATATGACTCCACGTAAGCCGTCAGGGCTTTTTTAATGTTCGCGATATCTTCGGAGGACGGTTTTACTGTCGAACCGATTATCTTAAGCAAATCGGAATGCATGCTGTCGAAATATTCAAACAGCGCTTTTTCGAATTTACCTATATCCGCGGGGCTTACTTTTGCCGCATAGCCTTCGGTGACGGCGAATATAATAAGAGCTTCTCTGTCATCGGGCAGCGGCGAATATCTCGGTTGGTTGAGCGCCGCCATAATACGCGCTCCCGATTCAAGCACCTTTTTGGTGTTTTCATCCACGTCCGATCCGAACTGCGCAAAGGATTCAAGCTCTCTGTACTGCGCTAAGTTCAACCTGAGTGAAGCGGCTGTTTTCTTCATAAACGGATTCTGCGCGGCTCCGCCCACGCGGGAAACCGATAATCCCACATTTACCGCGGGTCTCTGTCCTTCGTTAAACAAGCCTGTTTCAAGGAATATCTGTCCGTCGGTTATGGATATTACATTGGTGGGTATATATGCGGAAATGTCACCGGCCTGGGTTTCTATTATGGGAAGGGCGGTCATGCTGCCTCCGCCCGATTCGGCGGAAAGGCGTGCCGAGCGTTCAAGCAGCCTGGAGTGAAGATAAAACACATCGCCGGGATAAGCTTCACGTCCGGAAGGACGGTGTAGCAGAAGCGAAAGCTCACGGTAAGCTACCGCGTGCTTTGAAAGGTCGTCATAAACCATAAGCACATCCCTGCCCTTATACATGAAATATTCGCCTATGGCGGTTCCGGCAAACGGAGCGATATATTGCATCGAAGCGGAGGAATATGCGTCGGCGCATACAATGACGGTGTATTCCATCGCGCCGAACTTTTTCAGTTTGGACATTATATCCGCTACGGTGGTTTCCTTCTGCCCCACCGCCACATATATGCATATTACGTTCTTGCCTTTTTGATTAATTATCGTATCGACGGCTATGGAGGTTTTACCGGTCTGCCTGTCGCCGATAATCAGCTCGCGCTGACCGCGTCCGATAGGAACGAGCGCGTCTATCGCCTTAATTCCCGTATGAAGCGGCACAGACACAGACTGTCTGTCAAGTATTGCCGGCGCGTGGAATTCAACGGGGCGGTATTCGCTTGTTCTTATGGTTCCCAAACCGTCTATGGGAACTCCGAGCGGGTTCACAACCCTGCCGACTTGCGCTTCCCCGACGGGAACCGCCGCCATATGCTTGATGCGGCGAACCTTATCGCCCGCTTCTATGTGTTCGTATCTTCCGAAAACGATACAACCTATTTTACACGGTTCTATATCGAGTATCATTCCGCGCTCGCCCGCGGATATAAACTCCACGACCTCGCCGTACATAATATCGGCAAGACCGTCAAGCCAGCATATGCCGTCGGAAATCGAAACAACGCGACCGAGCTGATATACTCCGATATCCATCTTTGTGTTTTTTACGTTATTGATAAGAGTGTCGGCAAATTTCTGCGCCGAAAAATCCTCCTCTATTGTTTTCTGTCCGATTGTTTTTGTCATCCTGTAAAGAAGGTCCGAGATGGTTCCGTCATAAACCGTGTCGCCTATACGAAGCTTTAAGCCTCCCACAAGAGAAACATCCGTCTTTACCCAATAAGAAATTTTCCCCCCCGCCTGTTCGACAATTACAGTCGCCTGTTTTCCTATTTCGTCCACCAAGTCCTGTTCGAGCGGGTAAGTGGACGTAAGAGTGACATATAAAATGTCCTTTTGTTTTAAATATACCATATCGCCGGGAGTGATAGCGATTTTTGAAAGAATCGATTCGGCGATTTCTTTTTCTTTTTCGCGGAAAGCGGAAGCATAAGGCTCTTTGCTCATGAGTTGCAAAGCGGCTTCCTTTGCCTTTTTTATGGCGTTATTTCTTACCGTCTCGTACATTTCCGCTCTTAATCCCGAAAGCAGACGGTCGTTTTCGCGCAGCATGGCGTATCGTTCCTCTCCGCACGATGACATAATCCCGTTTATCTTCTCCGCGGTGCGTTTGGCGTACTCATCCTTAATCACAACAAGCTTTTCTTCCGCTGCCTTTTCTTCGGAAAACATTATATCTTCGGTGCTTTTAGCGATAGATATCGCCTCCGCCGCTTCGTCAAGCTGTCTGTTTATATTCTCGCGGCGGTTTCTGAACGACCGCGATAAAAAGTCCTTCGCAATAAATTTCCTTGCAAAAAACCATATTAGGCCGAACAGAATTATTAAATTAACTATTGTATATATAATTCTGACGTCCATATTCAATAATCCTTCGACACAAGCCTGTCGGCAAGCGTTTTCGCAAATTCCGGCAGACGCGAGTCGAAATCCCGTTCCATTTTATCCTTCTCTGCGGCAAGGTCTTTCTTGGTTTGCTCAAACCTTTTGTTTTCGTTTTCCTGACAGCGTTTTTTCTCTTCCGTGATTTCTGCTTCGGCTTCACCGATACTTTTCGCGAACGCTTCACGCACGCTTTTTAAGGCTTCCTCAAGACGCGACGAGATAAGCCGGTTCTGAGCTTCCAGCTTTTCTGCCGACTTGATTTTCATTGTCAGCCCTTCTTCGATTTTATTGCGGCGGTCATGCATTAATTTCAGTATCGGTTTAAACAGTAAAAAATGAAGCACCGCCATAAGCACGCAGAAGCTTACGGCCGTAAGCGCGGCCGTATACAGATCAACGGACATACTTTAACCTCAAATCTTGGATATAATCATAAACGCTATGAGTAATCCGTATATCGTCAGCGTTTCCATGAATGCCATGGCTACTATAAGAGAGGAACGTATATCTTTTCTTATATCCGGCTGACGCGCCATTGCCTCCATCGCGGCTTTTGCAACATTACCCTGAGCGATTGCAGGGCCGAATGTCGAAATTGCCATACATAATGCCGCAGCTATGACATATATTGTTTCCTTCATTGTTTATTCTCCTTTTATAATTAGGTGATTTTATATAATCAGTCTGTTTCGGTTGCCTCGTCGATATATATAGAAGTCAGCATGGTAAACACGATTGCTTGAATAAAGCAAAAAAGCAGGCTCAGCAGCATCATGATAATGGGAATTCCGATGGGAAAGATCTCATAAAGCTGTTCGGTAACGGTTTCTTCGCCGAAAATGTTGCCGTAAAGTCGCAGCGACAGCGATACCGGCTTTACCAGTTCGTCGAGAAGCATAAGAGGCAGCAGAAACAAAGGTTTGGCGAACCTTTTTATATAATTTACAAATCCCATTTTTAAAGCGTAATACTGAAGAAATATAAACGTACAGATTCCAAGCCCCACGGTTACCGAAAGCGACGAAGTGGGGACGGTTAATCCCGGAATAATACCTACGCCGGGAATAAAAGCCGAATAGTTGGATACGACAATAAATATTAACAGCGAGCCCAAGAAGGAATAATATTTACCCGCTTTCTCCTTGCCGAGCACGTCGGTAAGGAAATTTTCAATATATTCGACAAGGCTTTCTGCGACGTTTTGAAATCTACCCGGACGTTCCTTGAGGCTGCGTCTTGCGATAAACGAAAGAACGGCGATTATGGCTGTAATCGCCCAGATGGTTATTATTTCGCCCGGTATGTTTATCGAAAGGCCGAAAACGCTAAGCACTTGTCGTATCTCCTTTGTTTATAATGATATTTGGACGGATCGGTTTTATTTCTTTACAAGCAGGAATGTATATAAAGCCGTGGACAGCGTCACGCCGAGCGCCGCCCCGATAAGCAGAGTCCCCCGTTTCCACGGTAAAAATTCCGACAGAAAAAACACCGCAACGACAAAAACCACGTTTACCGCAAGACGTATCAGAGAGGATATATAATACGCTTTTGAAACGTCCTTGTCCTTTGTCATAGCTTTGGTTATCAAATAGTTTGCGGTGGAAACCAGTCCACCGCAAATAAAAGCGCAGGCTGCGCCGAGAAGTTCGTTTTGCATTTCCGGTACTTGCTCTTTCATTTGTTGTATAAGCAAGTATACACCTTTTTTTCAATTTTTCAAGAGGCAATTTATACCCGTTTTTTGCCAACGCTCCCGAAACGCGAATATTATTCGGTACCGAGTCCAAGCTCTTCCGCGGATTCCTCTCGAATTTTGTATTTGAGAATTTTTCCGGCGGCGTTCATGGGGAACGAATTTACGAACCGGACATATCTCGGCACCTTGTGCTTTGCCATGTTTGCCGTTATATATTCCTTAAGCTCGTCTTCCGTCAGCGATTCGCCCTGCTTTAAAACAACGCAGGCGACCGCTTCCTCACCGTACTTCTTGTCGGGTACTCCCACGACCTGAACGTCGCTTACCTTGGGATGAGTATAAATAAAATCCTCTATTTCCTTGGGATAAAGATTTTCGCCTCCGCGGATTATCATATCTTTTATTCTGCCGGTGATACGGTAGTTGCCCCCTTCGACTTTGCGCGCCAGATCGCCCGTATGCAGCCAGCCGTCCTTATCCACGGCAAGCTTTGTCGCGTTAGGCATTTTATAATAGCCCTTCATAACGTTGTAGCCTCTCGCCACGAACTCTCCGTCCGCGTTTTCGGGAAGATCCGCGCCGGTTTCGGGATCGATTATCTTGCATTCCACGCCGAACATTGCCGAACCCACCGTGCTGACGCGCACCTCGACCGAATCGGTGGTTTTGGACATGGTGCAGCCGGGCGACGCCTCGGTTTGTCCGTAAACGATACATATCTCGGACATGTTCATTTTTTCGATAACCTCTCTCATAACCTTAACCGGGCAGGGAGAGCCTGCCATAATACCCGTGCGGACATGCGTAAAATCTGTGTTTTCAAAATCCGGATGCTCAAGCATGGCGATAAACATGGTGGGAACGCCGTGGAAAGCTGTAATTTTTTCTTTGCCGATACATTCAAGAGACACCTTAGGCGAAAAATGCGGTATGGGTGACATGGTAACGCCGTGGGTGACCGAAGCGGTCATGGCGAGCACCATTCCGAAGCAATGGAACATGGGCACATGTATCATCATTCTGTCGGCGGACGAAAGATCAAGCCCGTCGCCGATATTTTTACCGTTGTTGACCACATTGTAATGAGTCAGCATAACACCCTTCGGGAAGCCCGTGGTGCCGGAGGTGTACTGCATGTTGCAGACATCATGCTTGGATATTCCCGCCGCTCTGCGGAAAACCTCCTCCACGGGGATTTTATCCGCATTATCCAACGCCTGTTCCCAGGTCATACAGCCCTTTTGCTCAAAGCCGACCGTTATTACATTGCGAAGAAAGGGCAGCTTTTTCGCATGTAAACCGTTACCCGAGGCAACGCTTTCAAGCTCCGGACATATTGCCGCTATTATGCCGCCGTAATCCGTATCCTTGTAGCCCTGCGTAAGCACCAGCGTATGTGTGTCGGACTGCCGCAGCAGATATTCCGCCTCGTATATTTTATAAGCGGTGTTTACCGTAACCAGCACCGCGCCTATTTTGGTGGCAGCCCAGAAGGTTATATACCACTCGGGCACGTTTGTCGCCCATATGGCTACATGGTCCCCGCGGCGGACGCCGAGGGCAATGAGCGCCCTTGCGAATGTGTCCACGTCGTTGCGGAATTCGCGGTAAGTACGCGTATAATCACAGGTGGTGTAGCGGAAGGCGTACTGGTCGGGAAATTCCTCCGCCATACGGTCGAGCACCTGAGGAAAGGTCAAATCAATCAATGTATCTTTTTCCCAAACATAATAACCGGTCCCCGCCTTATTGGGGATAAGATGACCGTTTCCGCCGTTGCCTTTGACATATCTGGACATGTAGTCGATAAAATTCGGGAAAACAACGCCCGCGTCCTGAAGATCGGACATCCATTTTTTTACCCATTCAAGGGAAACATAGCCTTCGTAATTTATAGAGCGGAGCGCCAGCATGGCTTCTTCCGCGGGTATGTCGCCTTCACCCATAAGACAGTACTTTATAATATCGCCGTCAACGGTATACGAATCCTTGAGATGGACATGTTTTATGTATATTCCGAGATTTTGCACCGTAACTTCCGGTGATTCGCAGCCGAAACGGAAGGTATGATGAACGTCCCAAAGCGCTCCCACGGCATCGTTCGCAACGGAATTCAACAGATTGTGAAGCCGCCGGGTGTCCGAATAGACGCCGTTGGTTTCCACAAGCATGGTTACGCGCTTGCCGGCGGCATAATCGACAAGCTCCGTGAGTATGGTGTATACGACACTGTCGTCCACTTCGCCGTCGGGAGCCGCGTTATCATCGCCCAACACTCTGATGTACGGACAGCCAAGCGCCTCGCAGGCATCTATATATATTTTAAGCTCCTTTATATTTTCATCGTGGCGCGCTTTGCTTCTTAAGGAGCATCCGCTTGATATACAGGAAATTTCCAGCCCCGTCTTTCGCAGCGTTTCTTTTGTCTTTGTCAGCTTTTCGGCGGAAAAAGCCGGAGCTTTGCCGTCGAACACATCCACATAGGGCATACCGTCAGCCACACCCACGCCGCGCAGCTCTATACCGTCGAAGCCGAGATCCTTTGCCATGGAGTAAATGTCGGCGAACGAATAGCCGGGGCAGGCGAGGGTGGAAAATGATATTTTCATAAGATTTTTTCCTTTCAATAGAAAAATAAAAAGCTCTGTCCAATACATAGACAGAGCCGCAAAAATTTCCCCATAATATTATCCGGAAACGGTACAGCGTCTGTCAACGCCATCTCTTTAATAACGGTGAGAAACCCGTCCGCGCCTACGCCATGCGCAAATGATGTCACATGAGTTCGGGCGGCAGCTCAAGGGTGAGTTTGCGTCTGAAGCAAGTACCGCCTCGCACCTTCCGGCGGCTCTCTGAAACCCTGCGTCAAAGCTTGTTCCCTGTCAATGCTTTTACTTTTAAATATGGGACGATTGTATATTAAAACAATACGTTTGTCAATAGTTTTTTTCAAAAACTCTTGTTTTTAAAAAATGCATGTGATACAATCTGTACTGTATGAAGCTTACGGCTTTCAACTTTTAACATGAAAATACGGAGGAAACAAAAGTATGGCAAAAATGAAAATAGGCGTTATCGGCTGCGGAACGATAGCCAATAACGCTCATATCCCGGCTTATCTCGCCAACCCCGACGTGGAAATCAAGTATTTCTGCGACATTATCCCGGAAAGGGCATCCGCCGCCGTGGAAAAATACAAATGCGGCGTCGCGGTTACGGACTATAAAGAAATCATAGCCGACCCCGAAGTCGAAGCCGTTTCGGTTTGTACCCCCAACAAGATGCATTCGATAATTTCCTGCGACTGTCTCGCCGGCGGCAAGAACGTACTGTGCGAAAAGCCCGCGGCGCGTACCTACGCCGACGCCCTCAAGATGCAGGAAGCCCAGCATAAATCCGGCAAGGTATTGAACATAGGCGTGGTCAACCGCTTTAACGCCGCCGTCAATAAAATCAAGGAAATGATTGCAAACGGCGACCTCGGCGAGGTTTATCACGTTTACGCTTGCTTCCGCTCCCAACGCTCCATACCCGGACTCGGCGGCGCCTTCACCACCAATTCGATTTCCGGTGGCGGCGTGCTTATCGACTGGGGCGTCCATTATCTTGATATAGTAATGTACTGCACCGGCGACCCGACCCCCAAGACCGTTTCCGCCAAGGCCTTCTCCAAGCTCGGCGTGGATATGCCCAACTACGTTTACGAGGGAATGTGGGCTGAAAACACCAAGGACCTGAACGGCACCTACGACGTTGACGACTTCGTCACCGGCTTCGTGCGTACCTCCGGACCCACCATCACCTTCAACGGCGCTTGGGCGCAGAATATCGGCATAGGCGAATCCTATATCGACTTTATAGGCACCAAAGCGGGCATACGTCTCAACTACGGCGGCGACTTCACCCTCTGGACCACCGCCTGCGGCAGTCTTGTAAGTTGCAAGCCCAAATTTAACGCCAATCAGCATTTCCAGACCGAAATCGACTCCTTCGTCCGCTGCATTAAGACCGGCGAAAAGCTTCCTTCTCACATCGACACCGTCATAATCACCGCGAAGATGATGCAGGCGATGTACGATTCCTCCGCCTCGGGACAGGAAATAGTTCTGGAATAATTACCTGAAAATTTAATTATTTATATTCAAAAGCAGAAAGGTTCTGACGCCATGTCATGATCTTTCTGCTTTATTTTTATGTTTCGGGATTAAATTGAAATATGCCAGAATTCCGCGTCGTTGTAAACAAGCTTCGCTTTTTCATGTTCATTGAGCTTATCTGTCGGATAGTCACAGGGAATAAGCTCAACGCGCCAGAATTCATCGATGCCATTACAATTCGACGTCCCGCGGCTGAAGCGGAAGGTGTTTTTTGTCATATATTCCCGATGTTCCGTCAGATCAAACCCGCCGCCGTTATAGGAAGCGTCTTCATTGGGAAAATATTCTTCGCCGTCAATGAGCATCCGGCGGAGCTTTTGCAACGAAACATACTCGCCATGCTTATTTTTTATGTATAATCGATATGTCGGGTCAAGCATTACCCTTGCTCCCGACGGCAGGAGGCAATCCACGACCACATGGCAATCGTTAAACGGTTCTTCGTAAGGCTTACAGGTTATATGCGCCGCACGGATTCCGTTCATTCGTAAAAGCGAAGCAAGAAACATCGCAAGGCCGCGGCAATTAATTTTTCCGTCGTGCTTTTCGCAAGATTCGATTATATCTTTCACTTTAGGTCCCTGTGATGTGCTTATACAACCGTCGTGTTTAAAATGATCGCATATAAATCTGAGAAGAGAAAACGCCAATTCATCGTCTGATGACGTATATCCGTTGATATATTGCGAATAGTTGTATTTATCGAGTATTTCTGGGGCTTGTTCAAACAGCGTAAAATCATAGGAAAACGGATTCTGCGCCGGTTCCGGGCTGTACTCGGAATATTTGCGCAGAACTTCTAATCTTGTCATATCCGTTTCGGGAACATAAATATTGGTCGGTAAATATTTAAATTCTCCGTCTTCGGGAAGTTCCGCCAAGCGCGTATATTTTACAGGTGTCTGCTTGCCGAATTGAGTATAGAATCCCACAAGAAAACCGTTCTCGTACTTAATCTGATATACCCTGCGGTATTCCTCGTCATTTATTTCATAGCAGACGAATCCGTCCTTTTCATAAACGCAGTTCGGATCAAAATTATAATAGCCCGAAGAGGTAAAGGACATTTTTATACGAAGCTGATGTTCACCGAAGATATTGAGCGTTTCGCCCTCTTCGTCTTTATACCATTTGCCGATAAGTATGTTGTCCATAATTGGTCTCCTTTTTATGTCATTATTTATTTGATTAAATTATCCCATGCTTCAACGAACATTTTTTTAACCGTATCAAACATTTCCGTACCTATAAAGAAATTCATATAACCCAAGCATTCCCAGACATGCAACGCGTTTTCCGAAGTATAAAATATCTCTTTTTCTTGTGTCGGATAATTTTCCATAAACACATTTCTTAAATATAAGGCTTTTTCAATGTCATAATTCAGCTTCATCCAAAGCGTCAGACGCGCAACATCGCAAATCCACGGTATGGCAGTGACATCGTCATAATCAATCAGGACTATTTCGCCGTTATCCTGAATCATAATATTCTTTTTGGATAAATCACCGTGGCTTAAAACGGGAGGCAATTTATCGCATAGCTTTAAATTTATATAAAGTTTTTCTTTTATTTCCGATAATTCATCCCCGCTAAATAAGCCTTTTGTGCGCAAGCTTTCCGTATTGTCATCAAAAGCGTCATAAACATATTCCGAATAAGTATCCTCAAAAGGCTCGCCGTTGCCGATATAGCCGTATTTTGAAAGCTTTATGCCGTGAAGCCTTCCGGCGAAAGCCGCCAGCTTCTTAAACAGTTCGGCTTCCTGTTCAACGGTTAAATTTACTTTATCGGCAATGCTTCCGGTCAGGAATTCCTCAATAAGAAGCCCGCTTTGTAAATCGCCGTCATCATGA
>JAQVQF010000181.1 GCA_028701715.1 Eubacteriales bacterium
GGAGGAAAAATGTGAAACTCAAAAAGCCTTCCACCGACGAATGGAAGCTGTATGAAAAGGGACGGGAATACAACAATTCCCTTGATCTTTGCGGCAAGGTGGCAACCAACGAAAGATTCTACCGCGGCGAGCAATGGGACGGCGTTAAATCCGCCGGACTGCCCAGACCCGTTTTCAACATTTTCAAGCGCATTATCAATTACTATTCGTCGTCGATCCTGTCATCCTCTGTCGCCATGCGCTTTTCCTATGCTTCGCCCTTCGGCGAGGGGCTTTCCGTCGACACGGCGGACGCGCGTTCCTGCGAAACGCTGCTCAACCGTATATGCGAAAAGCAATGGGAAAGGCTGCATATGGACGAGCTTATGGACGACGCGCTGCGCGACGCGGCGATATCCGGCGACGCGGTCGCCTATACCTACTGGGACGGCGAAGCAAAAACGGGGCAAAAATACTCCGGCGATTTCAAAACGGTGCTTGTGGACAACACAAACGTGTTTTTCGGCAATCCCAACTACTCCGACGCGCAGAAACAGCCGTGGATACTCATTTCATCCCGCGAATATACCGAGGACCTGAAGGCCGCCGCCAAGGCCAACGGCAGGAGCGCGGAGGAAATCGCCCGCATAACGCCCGATACCGATACCCTTTCGCAGTCGGGCGATCTTTCCAAAATAGAAATTGAAAACACCCGCTGCATATCCCTTGTCAAGCTCTGGAGAGGCGGGGACGGTAAAATCAAATACCGCAAATCCACCCGCGGCGCGGTGATCTGCGACACCGTGGACACCGGGCTATACAATTATCCGGTGTGCGTTTTCAACTGGACCAAGTCCAAAAATTCCTGGCACGGAGAGGCTGTCGCCACAGGCCTTATCGAAAACCAGATATTTATCAACAAAAGCTTTGCCATGGTGATGAAGCATATGATGGACACCGCGTTTTCCAAGGTGATTTACGACGGCACTCTGGTCGGCGAATGGTCCAACCGCGTGGGCGAGGCGATCAAGGCGGACGGACCGGTGGACAATGTCGCCAAGATAATCCCGCCGGGGCAGATGCAGTCCGGAATGCTGGAGGTCATATCGATGGCCGTCAACACCACCAAGGAATGTATGGGCGCCACCGACACCGCGTTGGGCGATGTCAAGCCCAACAATACATCCGCCATTTTAGCGCTTCAGAAAGCGTCGTCGCTGCCGCTGGAAACCGTGAAGCGACAGTTTTACCGTTTTATAGAGGATATCGGGCTGGTCTGGCTGGACTTCATAACCAATTTTTACGGCGAAGGCAGGCTGGTCAGAATCAAGGGCGACGACGGGGAGGCTTTCGCTCCGTTTAATATCGGCAAAAACAGGTACGCTCTCTACGATTGCCGCATTGATGTGGGCGCGTCGAATTACTGGTCGGAAATCGCCTGCCTGAATACGCTCGACAACCTGCTTGCCAAGGGACAGATAACCGCGGTGCAGTATCTCAAACGCATACCCGATAACCTTATACCAAAAAAAGAGGAGCTTATCAGGGAAGCCGGGGGAGCGCAGAATGCAGAATCGGGAACGTTGAATGTAAAACGGTGAACGGCGAAGGCTTGACCGTAATATGTGATATTTTACGGTAAAAATATATGTTTATATAAAATGACGCGGATATTGATACGGATTATATGACGGCTGTGTGATTGTTGATGCGGATATTATCCGCGCCCCTACGGTCTATATCCGTTACCCGTCATAATCACCTCCCCGTAACCGCCCATCCGCACATGAAAATAAACACCAATTAAATGAAAGGAAGATCAGATTACCGATGACCGACAAAGAAATGCGCCGTATTGTCGATGAGCTTGCCGAGGACGGGGGACTGTCGCCGGAGGAATATCTCATCGGGCTTGTAAAAACGGCAAACGATTCCAAAATGGAAAAATTCAAAAGCTATCCGGAGGATGTCGCAAAACAGCTGACCGCCGCAGAAAAGACCAAGAGCGAGCACCGGAAGGCGAAATACGAGCAGTCCGAAAAGGAAAGCGTCGACACTCAGATAGGCGAATTCTTAAAAGCCTTTCCCGGCGTTTCTCCCGAGGAAGTCCCCGAGGAGGTATGGAACGAGGTTAAGAACGGGATTTCGCTCTCCCATGCCTACGCGCTGTGGAAGCTGAAGAGCGCGGGCGATACCGGCACGGCAAAAGCCGAGGAAATCAACGCCGCAAACGCCTCCCGAGCGCTGCCCGTTGCAAACGACCGCTCTGAGCCGCTCGATTTCACCAAGGAGGACGTGGAAAAAATGCCGTCCTCCGCCGTAAAGGGCAATTACAAAAAAATCCTGAATTCCATGAAAAAATGGACGTTTTAGCTTTGCGGTTTAAACAACCGCAATTTCAGTAAACCGAAACCACTAAAAATTTTCAGATCATAAATAAAAACAAAAACAAAACTTTCAAACAACAAATTGTAAAAAAAAATGAAAGGAACGCCGAATGTCAAACTACAATTCCATTGAAAAAATTATTTCCGCGGAAATACTCCGCACCAACGAGGACAATCTTATCGCCAACAGGATATGCAACACCTCGTTTAAAGGCGATATTAAAAACGCCGGGGATTCCGTAACCTTTATCGGGCTTAACGAGCCCACCGTCGCCGATTACACGGGTGCGATATCCTATGAAAGCATCGACGACACCGCCATAACCCTCAACATCGACAAGGACAAATATTTCGCCTTCAGGGTAAAGGATCTGGAGGAGCTGAGAAGCTCCATAGGGCTGAAGGATTCCCAGACCAAACGCGCTTCCTATAATCTGAAAAAAGCCGTGGACACCTACGTTTTGGGGCTTTACGCCTCCGCGGGCACCACGCTCACCGCGGCCACGGTAACCCCCGCGAACGCTCTTACCGTTGTCGCGGAAATGAAGGAGGCGCTTGAAAAGGCCAATGTCCCCGACGGGCAGTCGTGGATTGTCATCCCTCCGTTTCTCAAGACCAAGCTGATACTCGCGGGCATTAAGTTTTCGGTCAACGCGGGCATCAACGGCACCGGCGCGATAGGCTACACCGACGAGCTGGGCTGCGACCTGTTCGTTTCCAACCAGCTGGCGACCTCCGGCACCACCTGCTACGCGCTTGCCGGCTCGTATTCCGCCGTCGCGTACGCCGAGCAGATTCTCGACACCCAGGTGATAGAGCGGCTCGAGGATTCCTTCGACACCGCGGTGAGAGGCCGTATAGTCTTCGGCGCGAAGGTCATAAAGCCCGAGGAGCTTATTTGCGCCCCCGTGACGGACGGAGGCAACAGCCTTGCCGACGAGGAAGCCTGATAATTACCGCGGACGCAGAATACAAAAGTTAAAAAATAAAAAATAATAAATAATAAATAAGGATTAAGGAGAATAAACAATGGCTGTTACAGTTACACCCATGAGAACGGCATCCGCCAATACCGGCTATTCGCCCATCGCCGCCACCGGAGCTTCCGAGATAACGGGCACCCCCGAAAATTTTGAGTTTACCTTCCCTTCAAAGGACGAAACCATATACATTATCGTGACAAACGGTGCTGTGGCGACGGTCACGGCGAAGCTTGCCGCCAATTCGCCCAACAACGGCTTCACTCCGCCCACGCTTTCCCTCGCGGTCGGAAAGGTCGGGGTTTTCAGAATCGAATCGGGCTTCGTCAAAGCGGCAAACGGTAAAATCACCCTTACCGTTACGCCCAATGCCGCCAGCACGGTCGCGGCTTCCGGAGTGAACGTTTACGGCATTTACAGCGGAGTGATTACACGCTGACGTAATTCCCGCAAGGGATATTTAAAAACGCGTTCAAAGCGCGGAGCTTTGTTTGCGGCACAGCAATATGCTTGCTTGCCGGATATATTCCGCGTTTTGAACGCCTCATCCGATTTAAAGAAAGGCGTGGTTAAAAATGAAAATTTCCGCGAATACCGTTTACGAGGCGGCGATGGGGCTAATGGGACTGATAAATTCCGACGGCAAGCCCTCGGGCGCCGCCGATTCCATGCGTAAAAACGCGCCCGCGTGCTTTAACGCCGTAATCGCCGAGGTTTCCGGCTACAACGAGGCGATAACCGGAAATCCCATTACACCCGGACGCATTGTTTCGCTCAACGACGAAATAGAGTGCGATTTATATCTCGTAAACACGGTTTTGCCTGCGGCGCTGGCAAGAAGGCTCGCCGTGCGGATGGACCCCGAGCTGGCGACCTACTTCAAGGCCGAATATTACGAAAGCCTGACGAATCTGAAAAACCGCTACAAAGCCAAGAACGACGGTATACTGGAGGT
>JAQVQF010000018.1 GCA_028701715.1 Eubacteriales bacterium
TTTCGCCGAAATCGTTCCCGGTGTGGACGGACTTATTCACTGCTCGCAGATAGGCCGTAAATTTGTTCCGAATCCCGCCTCGGTTCTCAAGGTCGGCGACAGGATGGATGTTAAAATTACGGCTATTGACGACGATAAAACCAGAGTCAGC
The DNA here is from genome assembly GCA_028701715.1 of Eubacteriales bacterium. GTDB lineage: Bacteria > Bacillota > Clostridia > Oscillospirales > CAG-382 > UBA1206. The sequence continues at coordinate 152 of JAQVQF010000018.1, forward strand.
CTTTCCATAAAAGCGCTGCTTGAACCGGAAGAAGCTTCGGATGAGGATATCGCCAAGGCAAACGCCGCGGCGGACGATCGCACTGTCGCGGATGACCGCAATACAGCGGACGACCGCAATGCCGCGGACGACCGCAATGCCGCGGACGACCGCAATGCCGCGGATAACGAAGCCGAAGACACACAGGTATAATATAAACCATTCAAAAAGAGCGCTTTTCCCTTTTCGGTAAAGCGCTCTTGTATTTATTTTATATTTGTATTTTATACGGTATATGTTCGCTCAATACGCTTGTCTTTAAACACATTGTAATGAATATAGATTTAAATCAATAAAATAAATAAAAAACCCCGCCATGGCCGTGATCCCCGAGGAACGAAACCCTGCCCAAGCAGGATGGTGCGCTCTCCGCCGTTTTGTGCTTCCAACATCCGTGGCCGGGGTGCGCCGTAAGGGCTTTGCAGCCCGGCAAAACAGCCCGGGACGGGAGGCCTGCATTCCCGCGGACGGAATATGCGCTCCTTTTCGTTAATGTGGGTTTATACTCGGAAATACACGCACCGGGCAGGAGAAATTTCTTTTATGCCGCGTTGCGCCGCGTTACTGTCGTACATCGAAGAAAATACAAACGGTATCGCAAAAATAATCGGTGATATAATTTATGTGGGAATCGGATAAAATATTCTTTTAAGCTTAGTTTTAATCTGCGTCGATATCTGTTTCGGCTTCCTCGTCGTCCTCGTCGTCATAAGCTTCGTCAAGGTCGATTTCATTCATGAATTCATCCTCAAAAGCGTCGGCGGCTTTGTCGAATTCCTCGTCATCGTCTATGGTAACCAGGGTTTCCTCCCCGTTTTCATCGGCTTCCAAACGGAGAATAACATATTCATCATCATCGTTTTCCACCGGTTCAAGAGCCACATATGCTTTGCCGTCTATTTCAAGATTGCCGATGATATAAAAATCGGTTTCGTTGCCTTCTTCGTCGGTAAGGGTTATTTTTTCTTCGTTGCTGTCAGCCATATTTTCCTCCGTAAGTTTGGTTTTATAACCTGTATCCCGTATCGATATTCTATCATACCATTCCCCCAAAGTCAAGCATTTTATGCATGTGTCAGTATTTTCCGTTGACATAATATTTACCCGATTATCGTTCTCCCGCCTTGAATCGCATTTATAGTCAAAATTCTACAAAAAAAATAATGAATTTTTGGTAAAATCTTCAGGAATTACTTGAAAAATATAAATAATTATTGTATTATTATATATTGATACGGATTATACTGCGATTGGTCTTTTTATATGACACTGCTTTCCGCCTTGATATGCCAAGCGATATAAAACGGGCTGTTAAACGGCGCAAAAAGTGTAAAAGCGGGTAAACGGTAAAAACGGATGTTACGGCATTTAATGTGTTAATGGCTAATATAATTAAGCCGTTAAAATACCCGGGGTGTTTTTAAAAGATAAATCGGTTTGGAAAATTTTTATTTCAAACTGCAGTTTTTGTGCCGACGGAAGTACAAAATAATGCGATATTATAGAAAGGAACGGTCATAGCTATGTCCAACAAATTATTTCAGGGGCTCATTTATCAGATGAAGGATTCCACAGACAGAATGATCGGTGTGGTGGATGACAAGGGAGCGGTTGTCGCCTGCAGCAGCCTTTCACATATCGGCGAAATAAAAAATGACATTATCGAGGAAATTTCTTATACCTTCGACACCATAAGCTTAAACGGATATACCTATAAAGCGATAGGCTCGCATACCAGAGCGGAATATATTGTTTTTGCCGAAGGCACCGACGAGGTAAGCAAAAGCCTGGCTTCGATAATTTCCGTATCGCTCACAAATCTTAAAACTCTGTACGACGAAAAATACGACAAAGCCAACTTTATTAAGAATATAATCCTTGACAACATACTCCCGGGGGATATTTATATCAAAGCCAAGGAACTGCGGTTCGACAGCGAAATAAACAGAGTGGTTTATCTTATCCGATTCTTGAATAAAGGCGATGTGGTTCCTTTCGATGTCATACAAAACCTATTCCCGGATAAATCCAGGGATTATATTATCTCCGTCAGCGAAAGCGACATAGTGCTTGTTAAGGAATTAAAAACCGCCGCCGAAAATAAATCCATCGACACTTACGCCAAATCGATAGCCGACACGGCTTCCGGCGAATTTTATTACAGGACGGTTATCGGCATTGGTTCGGTTGTGCAGAGCATCAAGGAGCTGGCGCGTTCCTACAAGGACGCGCAGGTTGCGCTTGAGGTGGGCAAGGTTTTCGGTTCGGAAAAGAGCATAATAAATTATGAAAACCTCGGCATAGGCCGTCTTATTTATCAGCTTCCCACCACATTGTGCGAAATGTTCCTGCAGGAGGTTTTCAAGCGCGGTTCGCTGGAATCCCTTGACAGAGAAACCCTTATGACAATACAGGCCTTTTTTGACAACAACCTCAACGTGTCGGAAACCAGCCGCAAGCTTTTTGTCCACAGAAACACTCTTGTTTACAGACTTGAAAAAATTAAAAAGCTCACAGGGCTTGATTTGCGTGAATTCGACCATGCCATAACCTTCAAGGTGGCACTGATGGTCAAAAAATACGTCGCTTCCAAGCCTACCATGTATTAATAAGTTAGGAAAATAAAATGATTACCTTCCAGAACGTCTCGATGGTTTACCCCAACGGAACGGCGGCTCTCCGCAACGTTAATCTGCAGATAAACGACGGAGAGTTCGTGTTCATAGTCGGGAAATCCGGAGCGGGAAAAACCACTCTCACAAAGCTGCTTATGGGCGAAGAACGCGTCACGGGCGGCCAGCTTCACACGGGTAAATTTAAACTTGAAAAGTTATCAAAAAGAAAAATACCCTATCTTCGCCGCACAATGGGTGTGGTTTTTCAGGATTTCAGGCTTTTTTCCAATAAAACGGTGTATGAAAATATCGCGTTCGCTCTCAGAGTGATAGGCGAAAAGCCCTCGGTTATCAGAAAAAGAGTTCCCGTTTTTTTAAATCTGGTCGAGCTTACCGACAAAGCCGACCGTTTCCCCGACGAGCTTTCGGGCGGAGAACAGCAAAGGGTAGCTTTTGCCAGAGCCCTGGTCAACAATCCCAAGATGATAATTGCGGACGAGCCTACCGGCAACGTCGATCCCGAAATGTCAAAGGAGCTTATGGATTTGCTCATGCGGGTTAACAAGCTGGGAAAAACGGTTATAGTCGTCACTCACGAAAAAGACCTTGTGGATATTTTTAAAAAACGCGTCGTCACCATACGCGACGGCGAGATAGTGTCCGACAGGGCGGGAGGCTATGCCGATGAAATTTGTTAGAAACTTTTTTTATCTGCTCGGTCAGGGAATTGTCGGTGTATTCCGTAATTCCGTAATGTCCACCGCGTCGATACTCGTACTGGTATGCTGCATGCTGATTGTCGGAACTTTCGGGCTGGTAGTCAAGGCGATAAACGACAATCTGCAAAGAGTCGACACATTAAACGTAATAGTGGCATACATAAACCCGGCGGCAACCGACGAAGACATACAGAAAATGAAAAAGGACATTGAATCCTACAGTACCGACATAACCGTGGAATACGTGGATAAAAAAACCGGGCTTGAAAGATTGAAGGAGGAAATGGGCAGCGAAATCGATCTGGAAATGTATCTTAGAGACGAACGCCTAAACCCGCTTCCCGACACCTTTGAGATAAATTTTTCCTCTGCGGAGGGCGCGGAGGCGCTCAATAACTATATCAACAACCTTGACAACATAACCGACACCAGACATAAAATAGGGCTTGTGGAAAAAGTGAACACGGCGTCCAAGGGATTGATGGCGATAGCGGTCATCCTCATGGGTGTGCTGCTGCTGGTGGCTCTGTTTGTCATAATGAACACAATAAAATTAGGCGTATTCGCAAGACGCGACGAAATAGCCGTCATGAGATACGTCGGAGCTACCAATACCTTTATCATTACCCCTTTCCTTATTGAAGGCATAATAATCGGCACTTTCTCCGCGTGCCTTGCCTACGGTATACAGTATTACCTCTACACACAGGTAATTTCGGATATCGTACGTTCCTATGGCATAGGAACGATAGCCCCCTTCGGCGAGACTGCGTTCGTTGTCGGCGCCGGATTCCTTGGAATAGGACTTTTCGCAGGTATTATCGCCAGCGGAATTTCCATTAAACGATACCTGAGCGAATAAAATATAAAATATATTTATCGGGCATGGTACATGATCCAAACGGCAATACTCCTTGCACGCCGTTTTTTGCAGCTTCTTTGAAAGGAATGACTACATAATGAAAAAAGGAATAAAGGTAACGGCTTTTATTATTAGCATACTTTTAAGCCTTGCGTTTACCGCCTCCGCCCTGTTTATAACCGACGCCGAAGCCGGTACCTCAACCACTATCGGGGAAGACCAGGAGGAGCTGAAAACGCTGCAGGCAAAATTGAATTCAATACGTCAGAAGAGAGAAAATTTAAACGAATCTAAAGCGGCGGCGGGAAACGATTATGAAAACGCATATGCCGAAAAGCTCGTTTTGGAAAACGATATATCTCTCCTTGAAGAGGAAATTACGGTCACAAGCAAGCTTATTGGCGATTACGAGATACTTATAAAATCGCTCATAACCCAAATGTACGAGGAACAGACGGAAATAGACAAGCTGTACGATATGTATGATCAGATAGTGGTTTATTATTATAAGAACGGCGCTCCGTCGGCCTTTGAGCTGCTTATGGAATCCGATTCGCTTTCGTCCTTCCTGACAAAAAAGGATTATGTCGAATACATATTGAAATATATGAAAAAGCTTGTCGGGGACATAGATGCGGCTAAGCTGGACCTTGCCAACACCCTCGGTGTATATGAAACCTCAAATAAAGACCTGATAAAATACAAAGAGGATTTAAACGACGCTAAGGCCGATTACGAATCTCAGGTTGTCGAGCTCGAAGCGCTTATGCTGACATACGGTGAGGATTTGGAGTTGACCGAGGAGCAAATTGCCGAATGCAACCGGAAAGCGAAAGAGCTGGAAAATCAGATAGCCGAGCTTAACGCAGCAATTAAAGAAAAATATACATACCTCGAGGGCGATTATGTCTGGCCCATAGCCGCCGATTACTGGGGAAGCTGTGTGGTAACTTCCGGTTTCGGTTACAGGAAGGACCCTTTTACCGGTGAAACGGCTTTCCATAATGGTGTGGATATCGCCGCGCCCGCCGGCATGCCCGTTCAGGCGGTAAAATCCGGTACGGTAATACGCAGCGAATATTCCGACAGCTACGGCAACGTGATAGTGGTATCCCACGGCGACGGCACCGCAACCCTGTACGCTCATCTTTCAAAAAGACTTGTGGGATATAACGATAAAGTCCTCCAAGGCCAGGTTATTGGCAGGGTGGGCACAACCGGAAGATCAACCGCAAATCACTTGCATTTTGGTGTATATAACGGAAACGAGCTTGTAGATCCCGCAGACTATCTTGACGAATACTTCAAGAAAGCGCTTGACATATACGGGTATCTGAAGTAATACCCATAAATAAATAAAGGGAAGATAACAATTAAATGAACAAGACAATAAAAATCACAACCGCTCTGATGCTGAGTATCGTGATTGCGGTGGTGACCTTTGTATCGGTATCCGTATATCTGCGTGACAAATACGACGAAAAGCTTGACAATCAAAATATATCATACAACAATGCCATCGAAAGGCTGAGCCGACAATACGAGTCGCTTTCCGTTATAGGAAACGCGCTAAAAATCCTTGAGGAAGCCAAAGAAAAAATTAATGATTATTATCTGTTCGATATAGACGACGACGCGGTAAAAGCCTCGCTTGGGCAGGCGATATACGATATTATATTCACCGGAACAGTGGAGGAGAAAGATATACAGACATATCTGCTCGACTCTTATTTCAACGCGATAGGCGACCCTTTCACAATGTATCACACTCCGGAGGAAATGGCCAAATTCAGCGATGAATCCGCCGGAAAGCTGTACGGGATAGGAATTTATGTATACCTTGACCCCGATACGGGTTATATATACGTCAACCGGGTTATGCCGGGTTCCCCCGCGGAAACGGCTGGGATAGAAGCGGGCGACGCCATTACCCATATTGAAAACACCCCGGTTACGGCCGAAACCTACACGCAGTGTATAAGCCTTGTGGCGGGCGAGCTTGACACAACGGTTAAGCTTAACATTATCAGGGACGGAGAACAGCTGGAAATTTCACCTCTCAGGGGCGAAGTCAGAGCAAGGAGCGTCTTCACCGACTATATCGGCGATTACGCTTGGATAACCATTATGGAATTTTCCGGCTTAGTGTCGGAGGATTTTATCGCCGCAATAAACGAAGCCGAAGCAAAGGGCGTAAAAGGTTATATCTTCGACATGCGCGACAATCCCGGAGGTGATCTGAACATCATATGTAATATATTGGATAAGCTGCTTCCCGAAGGACCAATTGTAAATGTAATGGATAAGAACCAAAATAAAATTTATTCACGCTCGTCCGATTCGGCTTATATAAACAAGCCCATGACGGTGCTTTGCAACGAAAACACCGCATCAGCGGGCGAGCTGTTCACCGCGGCGCTTAAGGATTACCAAATGGCAACCGTTATAGGTGTCACCACCTATGGAAAAGGCACCATGCAAACCATCATTTCGCTCAGCGACGGTTCTGGTGTTCGTATAACCGAGTACTATTACAATCCTCCCTACAGCGAAAATTATCATCTTAAAGGCATCGAGCCCGATATTATCGTCGAGGAAAGCGAATACTATAAAAACCGTCCTTTTCTCAGAGGCGGCGAGGGCGACGAGCCCTTGCAAGCGGCTATCGCGGAGCTTGACAGGCTTCAAAACAATTAAACAATAAACAATAATCATTTTATGATTTAAAAGCCGCGGCTTATAAATTATCAGGATTAAAATATACCAAGGAGAAACCGAAATGGCAAAACAAATATACGTATCCAAGGAAGGCTACGCCAAGCTTCAGTCGGAGCTTGAACACTTAAAAACCGTAAAAAGAAACGAGGTCGCGCAGGCGATAGCCAAGGCAAGGACCTACGGCGATCTTTCCGAAAACAGCGAATATGACGAGGCAAAAAACGAGCAGGGCGAGGTCGAAACCAGAATCGCCAATCTTGAAACAACCCTTGAGCACGCGATTATTCTTGACGACAGCGAGGTCAGGACCGACAGGGTTGGTATCGGCAGCCTTGTTAAAATATACGATATCGAGCATAACAAGGAAGCGGAATACAGAATCGTCGGCTCAACCGAAGCCGATCCCTTCACCGGGAAAATTTCCGACGATTCGCCGCTCGGCAAGGCTTTGATCGGTTTCCGCAAGGGCGACACCGTAAATGTCGAAGCTCCCAAAGGAGTGCTGAGGTACACTATCATTTCAATTTCAAAATAAGAAAAGGACACAATATGAGCGAAGATGTAAACAGGGCGATCGAAAGCGGCGAAAACGAAGCGGTCATATCAAGTGAGATTGAGCTGCGGAAAAAGAAGCTTGCCGACCTTAAATCAGCGGGAATGAATCCCTTTGAAATCGTTAAGTTCGACAAGAACGCCGATTCTGTTATAATTAAAGAAAAATTTGAAGAATATGAAGGCAGAGACGTATCCATCGCCGGGCGCATAATGTCACGTCGCGATATGGGTAAAGCCAATTTTATTGATATTGCCGACGGCGGCGGAAGGATACAATGCTACGTCAGGATAGACGACGTGGGCGAGGATGCTTTTGCCGAATTTAAAAAATGGGATATAGGCGACATTATAGGGCTTTACGGCTTTGTTTTCCGTACAAAACGGGGTGAAATATCCGTCCACGCCAAATCGGTGCGCCTGCTTTCCAAGGCGCTGCTTCCGTTACCGGAAAAATTTCACGGCTTAAAGGACACCGATCTGCGTTACAGACAGAGATATGTTGACCTTATTGTTAATCCCGAGGTTAAAAACACCTTTATAAAAAGGTCGCAGATAATAGCCAAAATACGTTCCTTCCTCGATTCCAAGGGCTTCCTTGAGGTGGATACACCCGTTCTCAACACACTGGAAATCGGCGCCGCGGCGCGCCCCTTCATCACCCACCACAACACCCTTGACATACCCATGTATCTCAGAATAGAAACTGAGCTTCACCTCAAGCGCCTGATAGTGGGCGGCTTTGAGAAGGTATACGAGGTCGGACGCGTGTTCAGGAACGAGGGCATGGATGTCAAGCATAATCCGGAATTCACCTCCGTAGAGCTTTATCAGGCGTACACCGATTATCACGGCATGATGGATTTAATCGAGGAAATGTTCGTCAGCCTGACAAGGGATATCTGCGGCAAGGAGGTTATAACCTATCAGGGAACGGAAATCAACATGGCATCCCCCTGGGAACGCCTCACAATGGCGGAATCCGTAAAGAAATATGCGAACATCGATTATTATGACTGGAAAACCGACGAAGAAGCGATGACGGTTGCGGAGAAGCATCATGTCCATGTGGACGGCATACCCACCAAGGGCAACGTCCTTATAGCTTTCTTTGAAAATTATGTCGAGGATAAGCTTATACAGCCCATCTTTATTTACGATTACCCCGTGGAAAATTCTCCCCTTGCTAAGCGTAAGAAATCCGACAACGCTTTTACCGAACGGTTTGAGTTCTTTATATACAACCGCGAAATGGGCAACGCGTTTTCCGAATTGAACGATCCCATCGACCAGCGTGAAAGGTTCGAAAAGCAGGTCGCCGCCAAAAAAGCGGCGGGTATCAACGCCGAGGTCGACGAGGATTTTATAAACGCGCTCGAATACGGCATGCCACCCACGGGCGGACTGGGCTTCGGTCTTGACAGACTTGTGATGCTGCTCACGGATTCGCCCTCTATCAGGGACGTGCTGTTGTTTCCCACAATGAAACCCGTAAAATAGCCGCTTTTAAATTATTCATCGGAAAGGAACGGTCATTGCTATGAAAATAGGCGCAGGCGGTCAGCCCGAAGATCTTTTAAAGGATGAAATACGCGAAGAGCTGCCGAAGCAGGAAGATAAAAAGCTCACCTTCGGCGAAAAGTTCGAGCAGTTCTGGTATTTTCACAAATGGCAAACCATAATATCTGTGATACTTGCCGTAGGAATCGGTTTGGGAATTCTTCAGCTTATCAAAAACACAGAGCCCGACGCGTATATCATGTATATCGGGCCGGGTTACCTTTCCTCCGGCATAAAAACAACAATGGTCGATACCGCCGCGGATTATCTTGAAGATTATAACGGCGACGGAAAAAAATATCTCTCCATCCTTGACATAACGGCGGCGGTGGGCGACGATATACCGATTTCCGCTTACGAAGCGAACAAAAACGCCGTCACACGCTTCAATCTTGAGATAACGACCGGCGACAGCGTCATTTTTCTTATGGAGGAATCCTTTTATGAAAAGCTCAGGGATTTCGGCGTGCTGGAAAAGCTTGCGAACATAATAGACAAAGACCTTTTACCCGACAACCTATATGACGAATACGGCGTTCGTGTTTCCAATTTGGATTTTTTCAATCAGGACGGCTTTTCTTCGGTTCCCGGCGACACCATACTGTGCATCCGTCAGTCTCCCGACGCGGATACCATTACCTACGGCAGGACGATGGAATTATGGAATTCCAACAAGGTGCTTTTCAAGCATATGTTTTCCTATGTTTCAAATGATGATACACCTATACCCGAAACCTATGATGTTTCCCCGTATGACGCGGTGATAATGTATATCGGCTACGACCGGATTTATGAAACGACTCAGAAAGCCCTGTCATCGTCCGCGTTTAAATACCTTACCGACAGCAACAATTCCGAAAGCAAGGACATAGGCATCGATTACCGCATTCTGATGACTTCACAAACGCTTTCGGCTTATGAAGCCAACACCGCCGATGCGGAATATTTTGAAAACCAGCTTAAATACGGCAACAATGTTATTTTCCTTGTCGAAAAATCCTTTTATAATAAGCTTTATGAAACGGGACAGCTTTTATCGCTCGAAACCTTGTTTTCATATAAAAACTCGGAAGACGAAACGGTTGTGGTGATGCCGGACATAGAATCGGAAGACGGCTATGGAATACAATTATCGCAGCTGGACTTTTTTAAGGATATCCAAGGGTTCGGCATATTCGCAGACGACCTGATGCTTTGCGTACGCGCACGACCCGAAAGCTGCGACAAAAGTCATTTCAATTCATGCGTTGATTTTTACAGACAGATCTTATATTATAAAACTCAGTCGGAAAGTAATTCTTAACGGTTACATTCCCGCCTTACCATATACAATATAAAATAAAAAACTGTTGCAAATTTCCGCAAAATGTGCTACTATTACAAGAAATCAGTTAATAATCCGGAGGAAAAAAATTAAATGGCAAAATATACAAAGAAGCAGTTAAAAAGATCACTTATTATTACCGTCGCTTTTTGCATGCTGGTAGCCGGTGCCGGAATAGGAATATTTCTCAAGGCTTACCTCAATACCAATCCATTGTTTGAAAGTCAAACCTTTGCCAAGGCGCTCGCAGACCGTCTCGGGGTATATGCCAGAAACCTCGATCAGGATATGCTTGACAAATATGAGTTTTTTAATTATTCGTTCAGCGCGTTTAATTACGAAACCTATGAACCGACAGGATATTCATATATTATACTCGGTAACGCCAACTACGCTTCCGCGGTGCTCGATGTTGAGGAATCCGAAGCCGAGGAAAGTGAGGATATTTCCGACGTTGTAAGCGAGGAATCACAGGTAAGCGAAGCAGCCTCCGCGGATGAAAGCGAGGATGTCTCCGTGGATGAAAGCGAAGCAACCTCCGCGGATGAAAGCGAGGATGTCTCCGCAGATGAAAGCAATGAAAGCGACGAAAGCGAAGCCGCTTCCTCCTCCGCCTCCGCTGAAGAAAGCGACGAAAGCGATGAAACAAGCCTGCCTTATTCCGAAGATGATTACATTGTTCTGTATAATGTAAAACCCACCGCAAAGGATCTGGCGCTGTTCCGCAATCTCAGAACCCTTACCGCTTTTGACAGCTACAGCTTACAACAGATAAGCAGCGAAGTATATTACGCCAACATATATTATTATTTCAGCAGCGGCTCTTCGCTTGGCTGGGATGCCGATATGATAGTCAGCTCTTTGGCTTTTGACGATATCACCGACCTTACGATATTCTCAAAAATGAACAAGCTGGAAAGCCTTTCCCTTGCCGCTTCCTCGCTTAAACGTCTTACCGGCATTGACAAGCTGACCAAGCTGACGTATCTGGACATTTCCAAAACCGGTATAATCAGCATTGACGGAATCGAAGCGCTGTCGGACCTGGAAGTATTGATTGCCACCGGCGACAACATAACCGACATATCCAAGCTTGCTTCCTGCGTAAGCCTTGAAACGCTTGCGCTCGACACCAACAAGATAACCGATATTTCTCCCTTAAAGAACCTCACCAAGCTTACGGCGCTTTCGCTGCCCTACAATGAAATAGAATCAATATCCGATCTTGCCGGACTTACGGAGCTTAAGACGCTTTTCCTTTCTTCCAATAAAATTACTGACATATCAGCCATAGCCGGTTTGACAAAGCTTGAAACGCTCACGCTTTCGGAAAACGAATTTACCTCTTTCCCCGATCTTTCTGCGCTTGACAGCCTTGTAACCCTTGAAGCAAACGGCACCAAAACGGAAAATACCGATGATGACGACGAAGATGAGGACGAAAATGACGAAGTAACCTACACCATAAACGGTACGATAACCGATGTCGCGGGAATAAAAGGCATGGATAAGCTGGAAACGCTGAGCCTTTCCATGAACAAGATAGCCTCACTCCCGGATCTTTCCTCATTAAAGGCGCTTACCACCATCGACGCCTCATATAACGAGATAACCGCCGTTGCCGGGATATATAACCTTGACAATCTGACCACGATAACCTTAAACAACAATGCCATTACCTCCGTTGACAGCATTCACGACCTCAAGGCGCTGACCACGCTTACCATAAATAATAACAAGATAGCAGCTCTGCCCGACCTTTCTTCCCTTATAGCGCTCACCACTCTTACCGCCAATAATAACGAAATCGCATCTATAGAGGGCATATATGATATCGAAACCTTAACAACCATAAACCTTTCATACAATCAGCTGACGGACGGGCTTAACATCCACGACCTTAAGGCGCTTACCAGTCTTTCGTTAAACAATAACAATATAACCGATATATCCGGACTTTCCGTTCTGGCAGCCGTTACAACAATCGACCTTTCCCATAACGAGCTGGAAGATTTTGAACCGCTTCTGCATTTAAAAACTCTTACCTCGGTTAATCTGGCGTACAATAAGATAACCGTTCTGCCCGCAACCGAGCTCACGGTTGAATCGACGGACGAAGACCTGCCGCCGCTTTATAACGTCACGACAGTGGATTTTTCAAACAACCTGCTCACCGACGACGGTATTGAGGGCATGACAACCTATTTCAAGGCAACAGGTGTTACCTCCATTAATATTTCAAACAACGAAATTACCGATTACACCGTGCTCACCGATTTCTTTACAAACGCAACTATAACTAACACGACGGAAGATGACGATGAAACTTCCGGAGAAGTTTCCGAAACCTCCGAAACCGTTTCGGAAGAAAGCGCGGAAATATCCGATATATCGGAAGACGTGACTTCCGAATAATAAACGCAAACGTTAAGCATTTATCATTTAATACCAAACCCAACCTCAAAGGGTTGGGTTTGGCATATAGATGACGATATATAATTTGTTTATATTACCGCGGTAAAATTTTACTTAACGGGAGATGCATATGAATTTCAAGGATTTTGAAAAAAACAGCGTCATTATGATGTCGGGCGATTCCGTCACCGACTGCGGCAGAGGCAGACCGTACGGAACGTATTTAACCGGACTGGGCGACGGCTATGTCAAGCGTATGCACGAAATAGTGACCGCAACATACCCTGAATTTGAGATTAAATTTATCAACACCGGAATTTCCGGCGAAACGTCAAGACAGGTCAGAGCACGCTGGATTTCCGACATCGAAGGCTCCAAGCCCGACTACGCCACTCTGCTTATCGGCGTCAACGATATTTGGAGAAAACACGATTTCTGGATGGATAAGGAAGTTGCCGTTCATATAGACGAATACGAGGATAATCTACGTTATATAACGGAATATTCGGTTAAAAACCTTAAATCATTCACTCTTATAGCACCTTTTTATCTTGAGCTTAACAAAAAGGATATGTTCATGCAGGACGTTATCGCATATTCGGCGGTATGCAAAAAGCTCGCTTCCGAATACGGCTGCGGTTTTATAGACCTTCAGCCCGAGCTTGACCGTCTATGTAAAACGCTCTATACCAAGGTATTTTCACCCGACAGAGTGCATCCCACACAGGTTACCCATTATGCCATAGCGAGATATATACTCAAGCAGTGGAAATTCAAATTTTAAGATATTGAAAGGAATGGCTGTCAAATGCCGGATTTACTTGTTAAATTATATAATATAAGCGACAATTCATCGGTCTACAAGGAGCTTGAGGAAAAGGGGATTAAAATTATACGCCCCATGACGCCCAATAAATACAAGGTTCACGAATTTGTCCTAAAGCATTTCCATGAGGGCTGGGCGAACGAGGTTGATACCGCTTTTACGCGCTTTCCCGTGTCCTGCTTCGTGGCGGTCGATATGGCGACCAAGGAAATTCTCGGCTTCGCCGGCTATGACTGTACCTATAAAGCATACTTCGGTCCGACAGGGGTTGACGAAACCAAAAGAAAGCTCGGTATCGGCAAGGCTTTGCTTTTAAGATGTATGGAAGCTCTGCGCGACGAAGGCTACGCCTATGCGATAATCGGCTCGGCGGGACCTGTACATTTCTATGAAAAATGCTGCGGAGCGACGGTGATCGAGGATTCCTCCCCGGGCATATACGCAAGTTTAATATAAAATCAAAGGAGATATAGCATGTCAAAGCTCAGAGCCGGTATAGTCGGCGCCACCGGGATGGTGGGACAGCGTTTAATTACGCTGCTGGAAAACCACCCTTATTTTGAAATATCATACCTCGCGGCAAGCTCCTCTTCCGCGGGTAAAACATACGAGGAAGCCGTAAAAAACAGATGGAAGCTAACGCTTTCCTGTCCTGAGGAAGTCAAATCCATGCTCGTTTACGACGGCGGCGACGTTTCGCAGGCGGTCGGTAAATGCGATTTTATATTTTGCGCGGTGGATATGCCCAAGGAACAGGTTAAGGCACTCGAGGAGGAATACGCGAGGGCGGAAATTCCCGTCGTTTCCAACAATTCCGCCAACCGCCACACCTCCGATGTACCCATGTTCATTCCCGAAATAAATTCCTCCCACGCGGATATTATACCCGTACAGAAAAAGCGTCTCGGCACGAAAAAGGGCTTTATCGCCGTAAAGCCCAACTGTTCTATACAGTCCTACGTGCCCGCGCTCGCGCCCCTTATGGATTTTGAACCGCAGCTTGTCAACGTGACAACCTTCCAGGCTATTTCAGGCGCGGGTAAAACCTTTGAATCCTTCCCCGAAATTCTTGACAACGTGATCCCGTATATAGGCGGCGAGGAGGAAAAGAGCGAAAAAGAACCGCTTAAAATATGGTCGAAAATAGCTGACGGCGTTTTCGTCAATGCGGTTTCGCCCGTTGTATCCGCCCAGTGCATACGAGTTCCGGTTTCCGACGGGCATCTCGCCACGGTTTCGGTTAAGTTCGGCAAAAAGCCCTCCAAGGAGGAAATGCTCAGACGCTGGAACGAATATAAGGGGCTTCCCCAGGAGCTCGGTCTTCCGCACGCGCCGGAAAAATTCCTCACCTATTTTGAGGAAAACAACCGCCCGCAGACCGCCCTCGACCGCGACATTTACGGCGGTATGGGAATAACCATAGGCAGACTGCGCGAGGACTGCATATTCGACTACAAGTTTGTCTGCCTTTCCCACAACACGCTGCGCGGTGCCGCCGGAGGCGGAGTGCTGACTGCGGAAATGCTTTACAGGCTGGGTTATTTATATTAAACCAAAAACGATTGCCCCCGCGGAGCGTATCGCTCTTCGGGGGTTTTTCTATGTAACGACATCAATATTTTTAAATCAACCGTATCTTTTCTTTCTGAAAAGCCTTCGCAGCAGCGGTCTGAATATACGCGGCGCTCTTATGACATAAATTCTCATTATTATACCCCTTTACGCAATTATTATAAATACTCCGGCGCCCACGATAATCACCGACGACACAAACACCATGGCGGGCGCCGGAAGAAAGCAGCCGAGAAGCACGCCTGCGCCGAAGGCAAGGACGCAGTATCCCACCGATTTGTATCTGCATCTCATAAAAAAATCACGCCTTTCGTTGCAGTTTATGCAAAAAGGCGTGATTTGTTGAATATTTCGGTTTAGCTGAAATTAATGTTAAGCGTCTCGCTTGAGGTGCTGCCGTAATAATCATAGACGGTCACCGTGACGGTTACGGCGCTTTCCCCGTTCTTGGGGGTTATGGTCTGACGGTAGGAAAAGCTTTCCTCATTAAGCTGATTTAACGGGATTTCCTTTATACTGTCGCTTCTGTCGGACACGGATATGACTACTTTCTGTATCCCCGCCTTATTATTGTCGCAAACAACGTCAAGCTTAATTTTTCCGTCTTCTTCCGTATACGAAAGCTCGGGCTTTTTCAGCTCGATTTCCGTTTCACCGGTGTCGTAATAATGCTTATAAGCGTGATTATACCCGCCCTTGTTGCCGTAATCCTTGGCGTAATAATGAGAATAAGCAAAGGTAACATAGCCCGAAACATAGGGACGCGCTATTTCCATCTGGCGGATAAAGCGCGATATGTTTGCCGATTTATAATCGGTGGTGAAATTTTCGCTGTTTGCCCAGAATAAAAGTCCTTCTTCCGTGTCAACCGCCGACTTCAGCGCGGCGAAATAGCCGTCCAGCTGATCTATGGTTATATGCCCTGCGCCCACCGCGTCCTGACAGCAGAATATGTCGCCTTCCCTGAAATTTGCCTCGGCGAACACCTTTTTCCATTCCTCGCCCGCTTTTTCGGCGCTGCTTCCGCCTGAACGCACAAACGGAGACAACAGAAGCGGCATCGACGGGTCAAGCTCGGTTAGCGGGTCGAGATACATATTCAAAAATTCGCCTGCTTTTTTCTCATAGCCCGACATCCCGTTGAACATTTCCCACGCGAAATACCAGCCGTAAAGGGCGTTCGGATATTGATTTTTATAATTTCCATAAATTTCGGAAGCCATATCAATTCCCAGCTCAGATTGAGTTTGGTTCCAGCTGTCTCTCGAACAGCCGTAGGTCCACCATTCGTCGGAAAGATTAAGGCCCACGAATACCTTTATCCCCGATTCCTCGGCGGCTTCCAGTATACGCGGGAGCATATCCGGAGCTTCGGAAAAATCCGAGGTTTTTTTGCCGTCGGTGAGCGACGAGGGATAATATATGCTCTTGATTTTTCCGTCGGGCGTATCGGCAATCCACTGGACGATGAATATATCTATGCCGACTTCCTTGAGGTTTTCAAAATGCGTTTTCCAGTTGTCGGTCGTGTAGGAGGTAAACGCCCAGGGCTGCATAAAGGTGCCGGAAACTACAGGCCAGGTACGATTAATTTCCCCGCTTGTTTCATCGCTCATTTCACCGCTTTCCTCCTCGCTTTCATCATTTGCTTCACTTGCTTCACTTGCTTCACTTGCTTCGGATGCCGCTTCCGTACTCGATTCGTTGCTTTCGGACGGCTTTTCTTCCCTGCCGCACGCGGTTAACGCCATTGTCAAAGCG
>JAQVQF010000182.1 GCA_028701715.1 Eubacteriales bacterium
CAAGCCGGAGGAGGCTCCCGAACAGCATAACGTGCCCGGCGCGCTTTATACCACCGAAGAAAAATATCCCGCCTACTGCGCAGAAGCATTAAAATGGTATGAGGAAAGCTGGGACGGAGATCCGCGCGCGCCCTTTATCGCCGCGGTGCGTATATATTACGATCAAATTTACAGGCTGTTTACGGAAGACATACCTCATGAGGTGCGTCCCGAGCAGGTTCGTCAGCAGATTGCCGTGACAAGGGAAGCGCACAGACAAAACAGCGATTTGGATTTCCGCTTCATCGACTGACAAATTCCGTACTATATATATTAATACACGTAATATTTAATCTGCCGCGTCTTGTTTATGTATTAGACCTTAATATTAAGGAAAAGAGATATATATTTATGAAAGCGGTAAATTTAAAAACCATAAAAGAGTATATGCTCGTAACATTAGGCACGCTGCTGCTTATTGCGGGCATATATTTCTTCAAGTTCCCCAATAATTTCACAACCGGAGGGGTAAGCGGCATATCGCTGGTATTGGGCAGTATCGTACCCGGTATTTCGTCGGGTATGTTCGTGCTTATCACGAACATGGCGCTGCTTGCTATAGGATTTATATTCGTAGGCGGTTCGTTTGGCATTAAAACAATTTATTCAAGCGTACTGTTTTCCGTCGGCATCGTCGCGCTGGAAAAAATATACCCCATGTCGGCGCCGTTCACCGACCAGCCCTTTATGGAGCTTACCTATGCGGTGCTTCTGACGGCACTCGGTTCTTCGATTATATTTAATACGGGCGCTTCGTCCGGCGGTACGGATATCATTGCGATGATATTGAAAAAGTACACCGAAATCGACATAGGCAAAGCGCTCCTTTTAAGCGACGGGCTAATCGCCGCTTCGGCGTTTTTCGTTTTCGGCGCAAAAACCGGAATGTTTTCCCTGATGGGGCTTATTATCAAAACCACGGCTATCGATATTTTTATCGAAAACTTTACGCTGTGTAAATTTTTCATAATCGTCACCACCAAGAGCGATGAGATATGCGATTATATAATGAAAATCATGCACCACGGCGCGACCGTATCCGACGCGGAGGGCGCGTTTACCCATACGGGCAAAAAGCTTGTTATGGTGGCTTGCAAACGCGCGGAAGCGCTGTCGCTCAGAAAAAAGGTCAAAGAAATTGATCATGACGCTTTTACTTTTATCACGAACACGAGCGAAATTATCGGTAAGGGCTTCAGACAATAAATAAATGAGAGGATTATAAAATGAAATTTTCAAGAAAGTTGGTATGTATCATGCTCTGCGGACTCCTTGCGCTCACCGCCTGCGGTAAAGAAAACGGTGACAATCAATCGTCTTCGGAGGAGGCAAGCTCACAAATTTCCGACAATTCCGAAACCGCGTCCGGGGAAGCTTCGGATGAATCGTCCGAATCGTCCGAAACATCCGAATCGGCGGAGGATCCTTTTGTTCCCGTACTTAGATTTGCGGTAGCGTCAGACACGCATATCGGCGTTACCGGCGCCAAGGAAGCGCAAAGGCTTGAAAAGCTGTTTAAATCAGCCTATAAATATGCCGGAGATAACGAGTATTATAAAACCGTCGATGCTCTGATAATTGTCGGTGACATAACCGATAACGGATACGCCGACCAGTTTACGGTACTTAAACAGGTGATTGAGCAAAATATAAAAGAGGAAACGACGCTTATAACCGTTATGGGCAACCATGAATTTTACGGCGGCGGTATTCCCGTTTATCAGGAATATATGGATACCGAGCTTAACAAGGATGTCGTAATAAACGGCTTCCATTTCATAGGAATTTCTCCATCCGACGGCGAAAGCTATGCATCCTCCAAGACCTGGCTTGAAAACGCGCTTGAAGCGGCATCCGAAGAGGATTCCAATAAACCGATATTCACCTTCCAGCACCATCATATTCAGGATACCGTTTACGTTGCGTCCGAATGGTACACCTCTTCTTCCGCAATGCTGAAATCGGTTTACGGCAATTATTCGCAGGTTATCAATTTTTCCGGTCATTCACACGGGCCTGTAAACAATCCCACCTCGATATGGCAGGGCGATTTTACCTGTCTGGGTACCGGTACACTGTCTTATTTCGAAATGACCAAAGGCATGACCTACGGCACCATCCCCCCCAACGCCGCAAACGCCGCTCAGTATTACATAATAGAGGTTGACGCTGACAACAAGGTAAAAATACTGCCTTATAACATCCTTACCGACGACTTTTTCAAAACCCCGTCCAATACCGACGGCGAGGATGAGCAGCTTGTATATTACATAGATACCCCTTCCGATTCCTCAACCTTCCGTTACACGGATTGCGCCGCGAACGCGGACATTCCCTATTTCGGAACCGAAGCAAATATAACAATATCGGATGTTACGGAAAATACGGCGGATATCGCTTTCCCGCAGGCATTCGACGGCGAATGTATATACAGCTATGAGATAGTCTGTACTTCCGATAAAGGTAATTCAACGTATAATTACTTTTCCGAATATTACTTTGAACCGATGCCCGAAACCATGTCGTTTAGCCTTTCCGGGCTTAAATCCGAAGCGGAATATACCGTAAGCGTATATCCCGTAGATTGCTACGGTAAAAAGGGCGAAGCGATAACCGCGACATTCACCACCCTCAAAGGTGAGGAAATCGTTTACACATCCGCAAATCCCGTAACCTTCCTCGGCACATTTACCGATTTTGAATCGCTTGACGAGCTGAAGCTTGCCGCAAAGACCTTCGCCTACGGCGGAAGCATCGACGGTGACGTGTTTGTGGGCGACTGGACATCCGCGGGGCTGAACGCCAACTCACATGCCGCGCTCGAGGCGGGTAAGGGTTATAACGGCTCTGCGGCGTTGGCGGTATGGTCGGATGACACGGCGAATCAGGGGCTTTACATATTTGCAAGCAATGACAATATGAATACCCAATTATATCCTGACGTAACCTATCTCAGAGTCTGGGTGGATTTTACCGGTCTTGACTTCAGAAAAGCCAACTTCGGTCTTGTCTCCGCCGACGGAGGACTGTTCACCACCGATGAATCCGACGGCAGGGACGACCTTTCGTTCTGGTACATGGCGGAAGGAACCGATACTTGGATTGAATACAAGCACGGCGGCGACGGCTGCTTCGGCGACGCGCAATCCTCCTCCGTTAAGGATTTCAAGGGCTGGATGGCGTTCCCCGTTAAGGATTTTACCTACAGAAGCGGCACCGGCACGGTTTCGGAAGGAAGCGGAGTGTCCTTCCATTACAATAAAACGGTCGGTATATATATGTTCTGGGATTATTCCGATTCAGGCTCGTATACCGGAAACAAATTTTACCTTGACGAGCTTCAGATAGTCGCCGATTATACGGCTTTTGAAAATTATAACGGCAACTGATCATCAGGCGTCTAATAATACGAGTGAATCGGCAGGTAAAATGATTATTATAAAAAGACTTCTCTTTATACTTATCGCGACGGCAATAATTGTATCGGCGATATCCTGCGGTAACGGCGGCAATAAGCCCGTCGGGATAATGTCGGAAAATGAAAACCAAAGCGAAGCGTCGCAGTATTCCGACCCTTCGATGTATTCGGAAAATTCAAAAACGCAAACGGAAGACGATATCCAATCCTCAGTGGATTTTTCCGAGGAAATATCCGACGAATCCCTTGAGGAATCATCATACGAGGAATCGTCATCGGAGGAATCGTATGATGATTCCTCCGATGAAATTTCTGAATGCATACATTCAAACGGTTACGATACGATTATAAAAAAATATACTTATTATGAGGACGGTGTGGCGCGTTTTGTTTGCCCCGACTGCGGATATACCAAGGACAGCGTTATATCAAAGGTTATAATAAGGGGCAAGACCGAATACAGCTATGAGGAAACCGAAGCGGCTCTCATGGAATTTTCACATCGTTACGGAATACACACGGATATCATAGGCACCTCAGCGGAGGGCAGAAATATTTACAGCTGTATACTCGGTGACATAAACGCGCAATATCACGTATTAATAGGCGCGGCGATGCACGGCAAGGAGTACATGAACACCGCGTTGCTGCTGGATCTTATCGAATATTATACCATAGGGGAAGGCGAAACCTACATCGGCACACCGCTTTGCGATTATATCGACGGGGTATGCTTTCATATCATACCAATGATTAATCCCGACGGTGTTACAATATCTCAGACAAGCAG
>JAQVQF010000019.1 GCA_028701715.1 Eubacteriales bacterium
TATGCCGCGTCCAAGGGTGTGATAACATGCTCGGAAAACCACGGAAGATTGATTCAGGAAAGCCAAAGGCTGCTTTCCGTGTTCAATGCGGTCAATCATCCCAATTATAAATATCTCTGCGATATAGGTAATTTTGAAGAAGTGGACGAGGGCTGCGCGGTTGCGGTGTCCAAGCTGCTTCCTTTTATCGTTCATGTCCATGCCAAGGACAGCTTTAATAAAACGGGGATGGGATTAAACCCGGGCTACGGCTGGTATAAGACCAAATCGGGCTGTTACCGCAGACCGACGATCTACGGGCAGGGCGATAACCCGACCTTACAGTGCCTTGGCATTATATATGATTCCGGCTACCGAGGCTTTGTTTCGCTTGAATTTGAAGGTATAGAGGATACCCTGACAGGAATCGAGGCGGGACTTGCCAACCTGAAACGTGATATCGAGTTTATTAAAAAAAGCATTTAATCGTTTATCATATACCGTATTAGCGTTTATATTAATGCTAATACGGTGTTTTTTTACCCTTTGCCACTTTAACAATATCATATCGCCGCATATATGTATTTAATTATGCATATGTATAAAAGCCCGTAATTTAACCGGAGGTATGATGATTAATGATAAAAAAAAGATTATTAACGGTATTTATTATATCGCTTTTATTTATATTCTTCATACTGCAAGGCTTTTCACAGCCCGTTTATGCGGAAAATACCGTATCACCGCTCGGTATTACTACCGTCAACTCCGCTTTTTACAGCTCATTGCAAAACAGTGAAGTTAATGTCAGCTTCAAGTACGGCGATTCCTTCTTTGAAATACCGTCTCAAAGACTTAATAGCAATATTGCCAAAGCATCCATGGGGCTTGCCGCTTCGGCATATTCGATTGTTAATACAGAAAAATCATTACAGCAGATGGGTTTTTCCATAATAGGCAAATTTAACTACGATAAATCCTATACCAAGGAGGAATGCGGATTTGTTGCTTATACAATAGCCCGTAAAAAAGCTTATATATTGGAAAAACAATATTATATATACTGTGTTATCGTTCGCGGCACATACAAAGAGGAATGGTATTCCAACTTCAATGTGGGTGTAACGGGAAATCACACGGGCTTTAACGTCGCCGCCGATGAGCTGTACTCAAATTTAATAAATCTTATTGATACGCCAAAGGAATTTAATATTATATGGATAACCGGGCACAGCAGAGGCGCCGCCGTATCAAATATTACCGGTTTTCGACTGACAAATGAGGAAAAATACGCAAACGCCTCTTATATATATACTTATACCTTTGCCTGTCCGGCCGTCACAACAGCGCCGAAGCCGTACGGTAATATCTTCAATTTCAACAATCCCGGCGATATAATAACCGAAATGCCTCTTTCCGGCTGGAATTATTCACGTCACGGTATAGATATTTCTTTCGACACCTCAGCGGAAATTATCTCGGCATTTAATAAACTTTATGAGGAGCGAACGGGCGGAAAATACCTTGGAGCATTTGATACGCTCAAATTCAAAGCAACGATGAACGCATGGGTACCCTCTGTCAACGATTATTATACAAAGAAAATAATAGCGTTGTCACCGTATGAATGCATGTGTACTCTTGTACCCTTCTTGATTAACGGCACCCTTTCGCAATGTCTTTCGCTTATAACGGCCGTTATGTCTGATGCCAATGCCCGCGCGGCCATATATTATTTTTATGAAAACGCCCAAGCCATCATTTACGGGCACTGTCAGGAAAGCTATATTTTTTGGCTTGATGCCATGTATCCTACCGATATTATAACCGGTATAATCCTTACTCCCTTAAGGGGAGCATATACCGGTCGTCCGCAGCAGGTAGCGCTTATCGACGGAATAACGGATGGAGATATAATCACCTATTCACGCGACGGAATAACCTTCTCCGCTGTGCCATATACACTGACCGATGCCGGGAGTATGGATTTTTATGTTAAAATACAACGCAAGGGATATGAAGAATGGTTAAGCGGTAAAAAAACCGCCGTTGTTTCCAAAACGGTTTTTGATATGAGTAAAGTAAAATGTGAGGACATATTGTTTACCTATGACACAAAACCGAAAATACCGTCGCTTCTTTCCGGATTACCGAAAGGTTTATATGCGTTATACAGCGGAACCCTGACTGCGGTAAACGCAGGCAGCTATACCATAAACATACGGTGGAAATATGACGAGAAAAATTACGAAGAACCATACTACGGCGACAGCATAAAATGGGAAATACAAAAAGCCGATTTTGATATGTCCGGTGTTAAATGGGATTACACGGAAGCCTATACATATGACGGGAAAGAAAAAAGAGTGGCTGTGACAGGATTGCCGATGGGTATTATACCGGTGTATTCAGGGACATTCGCCGCGGTTTATCCCGGGATATACACGGCATATGTGGAATTTTTGTATGACAGTATAAATTACAACAAACCCGAATTTTATACTCTCACCTGGGAAATAACCGAAAATGAAACGTTTACTTTTACCTTTACCTTTACCGACCGTATGATTTATATTGTTGCTTTAAGTATTGCGGCAATTGTATCCTTTGCGATTATAATACGTCGATCTGTAATTAAACACAAAAAGAAATATATCTGATAACGACAAGCTTTGATTATACATTTTATTAAAAAGCATATAAAAATCCGCCGAGGCTATTACCGTGGCGGATTTATTACGGTTGTTAATAACTGAACAGTGCCGATTCGCTCACCGACTGATCCTTTGAACCGTCGGTTGACGCCCATGATTCGTCGGCGCCGTCGATATACTGTATTTTTATCCCCATTGCCGTACCGTCGCCCGCTTCGGGAGCAGTGCGTCCCAAATTGGTCCAGGGCATGGTTATTATAATAACCCCGTCCTTTTCCAAGTACGAAAAGCCGCTGATTGAGGTTGCCGCGGCGGCGGTGCCGCCCGCTTCCCAGCCGGATGAGGTACGGTGAAGGTAATATCTTATGCCGTGATCGTTTTCCAAAGCCGAGGAACCGGTCGCGCCGGTGGTTATCATCCATATCTGAATCAGGTCATCCTTGCCTTCCCACCAAACGCCCTTGCCGTAACTGGAGGTAGCGTCGTTTGTGCGAATAACCGCATAGAAATTATCGTCGTCATATGCATATGCGAATTCGGGCTTGGAGGCGTTGTTGCCGAGTGCAAAATTCTGCCAGTTAAGGCTCTCTGTCGAATTAAACGAAGGAGTCGTTTTTATGAGTATTCCTTCATTATAAACATCCTCTTTTATTTCGGGCTTGGTTACCTCCGCGACACCTGACATGTCAACCTTTCTCCCGTCGTCTGTGATAACCTCAGGCGCTTCCGCCGATTGACCATGTGAATCCAACGCGGCAAATTCCGAATAATACTTCACATAATCTCTCACTATAAGACGTTTATAATAATTGGCGGTATCGTCAAACGAGGCCATCGGGAAGGTGGTGAAATAATGCGGAATATCGAATACAATTATCGAACCGGAAATCTTCGCCTGCGTACCCAGCGATTTTACTATATCGTCATATCGCTTTGTGGTCGAAACCTGCTCGAAAATCTCCATGTCGTGCCAGAATTCGGCTCCCGCTCTCCGCACCGCCTTCGCCCATTCGGAAGTATAGGATTCATACGAATTGTAGACCGCGTCTTCGACATAAAGGGTGGGCAGTCTGCCTAAGCAATCCTGCGCCGCGACTATATCCGCGACCGGACACCCGCCCTCCTCGTCTGCGGCTATAAGCCTGTAAAGATTATCCGCACCGGTAAGCGGCGTTCCGCTTTGCCAGATAGCCGGGGCTATCATGACGAGAGCGTCGGGCGCTATATCGCGGATATAATCGGACTGGTTTTTATATACATATCTTCCCGCATCCACCCCACCGGTCATATTGATCCACTGGTCGCATTCCTCGTCGGAAAGGTAATAACCGGCAAAGGATTCATGCTCGTGGTACATATCATAAATATCCTGAATTATTAGGAAAGAATCGTTGACTATTCTTTTATAGGTTTCCATGTTCGCGACAGGCGAGGTAAAATAGCTGTCGTGTATCGTACCCAAAAACACCTTCATACCGAGTTTGTCGGCGGCGGAAAGCACCGCTTCGTATACATCCTCCGATCCGTAGGTCGGCGTATAGGTATAACCGGCGGCGGTTATTTTCGGTCCGTTTACAAGGGTCGTTTTGGTAAGGTAGTTCGTGCTGTACTGCATCACCACCCAGTCCATGCCGAGATCCTTCATGCCCTTTAACTGAAGATACCAGGAATAATCGCTGTTGTTGGCGGAGGTATTATAGCCGGCTCCGTCGGTTTGCAGCTGGAAGAAGCCGCCTCTTATCAGCGGAAGCTGCGCTTGCCCGGTGTATACCGCCGCTTCCTTCAGCTTAAGAGTATCGGTTGTGTTCAGTTTAATTTTAACGCTTTCGGCGGTCATATTGTCGAAGAAAATGTAAAGCATCGTATTGCTCCCCACGGTGACGGTATAGGCTTCGCAATCCGTCTGTGCTTCGCCGCAATGGAGTTCATAATCGACAATCGCACCAGTATAAGTAATACAGGCTCCGCAAATACCGTCAAAGCTTTTGCCGAGATTTATAATAATCTCGTTTTCACCCTTAATTCCGGATATAGCTGTGGTATACGCCAAATCCGTAATAAGCGCGCTTTCCTTTCCGTTGAGAGAAGCTTTGACGAACGATGCGACATTGGTGTTGGAAAGCTGGTTTTTACGGTTTATAAAGCCGTAATCGGGTTCATCCACGGCGTTTTCGCTGCCGTATATATAAATTTCGTCGATTAAGACAAGTGTCTGGGTATAGGTAAAGACCTTAACATAACGCGCTTTTACGGTATAAGGACGCGTAACCATATATTTTCTCGATGAATTTCCCTTTTTACCGCTTGAGGCGGAGAGGAACGACTGACCGAGATCGGTCCAGCTTTCGCCGTCCTCGGAATATCTGACATCTATGCGGTCCGGAAGCGTCACCGTCGAATAGGACGGCATATAAAAGCCGAAATATACTTCGGATACATTTTTAATTTCGCCGAGATCAAGAGTAATTATGCTCCCGTTCTTGCGGGTGAGTGTGTCCACGGCGGTCGATGCAAAGCCAAGAACGGCGTCCTCGTCCGCAGTCACGGCGGTTATTCCGTCGGTCAGCTTGTACCCTTCCTCCGCTTCCTTGAATTTGGTGCTTATTGTGCCTTCTATTACATAGGAAGCCCCCGAGGATAACAGCAATCTGTCATGTTCACGGTTGCCGCTTATTCGTATTTCACTGATTTTTATGGTTTCTTCGGGAGTTATCGGGAACACGAACATAACCGATTTTGCCGTTATCGCCAAGCTGTCGGAAAGCTTGCTTTCGTTATATACACCGTAATCCCCGGCATAAAACGAATAATTATAGCCGTCCGTGGAATAAAAAATCTCGCATTTTTCGCCGGAATAGTCTGCCAAAGACAATTCAAAACCGTTTATATCCGTCATGAAGCCGAGGTCGACGGATATCGCCGCCGTGCTGTTATCGAGTACAAGCAAATGGCTTTTTCCGCTCCAGTCGTTGGCGGAAATGGTATAGCCGTTGCCCTTATCAAGACTTGTCGTAAGCTCGGCATAATTTTTATCATCACCGTCGGTGAGCAGTAACAAATTGTCGTCACCGGTTATATTAATACCGCAATCATAGAAATAAGGGCATTTATACGCTAAGTTACCATCTTCTGAAGGTTCTCCCGATATTTCGTCCGAAGTATCCTCGGAGGTTTCCGAAGCGATTTGCGACGAGGTATTATTTTCGGATTCCTCTGATATTTCACCGTTATTTTTCCCGCAGGACATCATTGTCAATCCCCCCAAAATAAAAGTAAACGCAAGGAACAGAGCTGTAATTTTTTTCATTATCGCACCACCTTTCGTATATTATACTATCATAACATAGTCATGTCAATTATAATATTGACAAATAAATTTTTTGGTGATATAATGGCTACGATTTAAAGCCTTGTATAAAATATACGCTTAAAATCTTTATTTAAATTTTATAATAATACAACGGCACGGGCTTGTAGCTCAGCTGGGAGAGCGCCGCGTTCGCAACGCGGAGGTCAAGGGTTCGAGCCCCTCCAGGTCCACCAAAAAAAGCAAGTCGAAAGACTTGCTTTTTTCTATGAAGTCGCCCCTGCGGAGCAGATGAAGAACGGCGGCGGAGCCGACACTTCATTTTTAATTCTTAATTCATAAATAATGCCAACTAAAAAGCTCATATGGAGCTTTTCAATAAGCTCTAAATATAACAAATAAGAAAAATGCGGTTTTACTATGTAAAACCTTGATTATAAATAAAACCTGTGCTATCATATTTTAACCGATATAAAACAAAAAATCGGTTAAAATTGGAGTTCTTTTTATTATAATCAAAACGTATATTTTTTCTTTAGAATATAGAAAGGATAATATTATATGGGAAAATCGCCTAAAATACTTGTCGCAGGGAGCTTTGTCATGGATTTGATTGTCAGCACGGAAAGGTTTCCGTCGTCAGGCGAGACGGTTATCGGATGCGGATTTTCAACCGTGCCCGGCGGCAAGGGTGCGAATCAAGCGATACAGGCGGCGCGCCTCGGCGCCGATGCGACGATAATCGGTAAGGTCGGCGCGGACGATTTTGGTAAGCTGCTTATAAAATCGGCAAACGAAAGCGGCGTTGACACCCGTTTTGTAAAAATTGCCGATAACGCGCCGAGCGCTGTCGGTAACGTGCAGTTACAGGTAAATTCCGCCGGGACGGAAAACCGTATTATAGTCGTTCCGGGTGCAAATATGACAATCACTGAATCCGATGTGTCTGTATTAAAAGAAATGATAAGGGACTTTGATATGGTTATGCTCCAGAATGAGATCCCGATGCAGATAAACTGCTTGATTGCCGAATATGCGAAGGCAGCCGGAATTCCGGTTATGCTTAATCCCGCGCCGTCCGCGAAGCTGCCTGCTGAATTAATATCCTGTCTGACCTATATATCACCCAATGAGCACGAGGCCGCGGATATTACCGGTATTGTTCCGACGGTAAAAGAGGATATAAAAAAAGAGGTTTCCGCCCTCAGAGACATGGGCGTTGCGAATATACTTATAACTTACGGTAAAAACGGAGCGGTATTTGGCGGAAACGGTAAAATAATTCACAGCCCGAGCGTCGATTGCGGACAGGTCGTTGATCCGACAGCCGCCGGGGACAGCTTTATCGGAGCGTTTTGCACCGCCGTGGCGGCGGGCATACCCATTGAAAACGCTTTGCAATTTGCCAACTGCACGGCGGGAATAACCGTCACGCGAATGGGCGCACAGTCAAGTCTTCCCAAGCTGGAGGAGGTTATCAATATAATGAAAGAAAAGCATTTCGATACAAAGCCGTTTTATATTTTAAGCGAAAAAAGTAATATAAAATAAGTTATATCGTATTTTTACGGCGGCATTTTGAAAGGATGGTTTGAAAACATGGGTGTATTGGAAAATTTTATAAACATCGTTCGAGAGGAATTTAATAAAACGACGGCGTCGGTGGATAAAAAGAGCCTGACTGCGGCCGCGGCTATGATTATTGAGGCGAAAAAGCATAACAACAGATTACATATAACCGGTATCGGCAAGCCTTCCCACGCGGCAACCTACGCGGCGTCGCTTTTTTCCTCGACGGGGACGCCCGCTTATTATCTGCACGGTACGGAGGCGGTGCACGGATCCTGCGGACAGCTTGTCGGGGGCGATATTGTTATCTGCATCACCAACAGCGGAGAAACCGATGAGCTTAAGGCGACCGCGACGGCTGTTCGCAATAACGGCTGTAAGATTATCGCCGTGACCGGCAAGCCAAATTCATGGATTGGCAAATACGCAGATATATGCTTGCCGGCATCAGTGAGCCACGAGGGCGGCGTCTTAAACCGTGCGCCGCGCGCGTCGATTATTGCTGAAATTTTCGTTCTTCAATGCTTGTCAATACTGTTGCAGGAGGATGCCTGTCTTACACCGGATGAATATATAAAAAGTCATCCCGGCGGTATGCTGGGACAACTTCGGGATAAGGAAAATCAATGATTTTAGGATTGCAGCCAATTGTTATTTTGGTAAAAATACAAGTTAAACATCAGGCTCGCCGAATAGCCGCTGATATACCGCTTCACAGACAGCCGCAAGAACGGCTCTCCGCGTTGATACCTGATTGTATGTCCGAATAAAGACATGCTTATCGGTTACCGGCGGGGTGTTTGACTTGGCAACCTTGGTTTCCCGTTCATCTGCGACCGTGAATCTTGTCTCCCTCAGCCGCCTTGAAGTTATAGACCGGCTTGATTTTTGCAATAATTTCCGCCGTGGGTTCAATCTGCGCGATAATCTCATCCATAGGCTTATACGCCATAGGAGATTCGTCCAGTGTGTCCGGAACTATACAAGTAGAATAAACACCGTTCATTTCTGCCCGGTATTGCTCCATCGTCAGTTCGTGGAAAGCTTTGCCGCGGCTCATAAGACGTCCCGCTCCGTGCGGAGCGGAAAAATTCCAATCCGGGTTACCTTTGCCGATGCAGATCAAGCTTCCATCACGCATATTGATTGGGATTAAAAGCTTTTCGCCCGTTCCTGCCGAAACGGAGCCTTTGCGAAGAATCATGGAGTCTGTGTCGATATAGTTGTGAATCGTAGTAAATTCCTCCGCGGCGGAAAGGCGAAGCCCGACAAGAATCGTGTCTGCCATCGCTTTACGGTTCAATACGGCAAAACGCTGAATGATTTTCATATCGTGTATGTAATCATCGAATAGGGAGCCCTCCACATAGGCGAGATCTTTCGGAATCGGAATTGCGGTTTGCTCTTTCAAAGACTTAATGGTGCTTTGGATTTCTTTTTCTCTGCCTTCGGCTTTCAACCCGGCGATCACTTCTTCCAATTGAAACCGAGCGTTACCGCATAAAGCGTTATAGCCTTCCTGCTGATAATATTCCGCAACTTCACAGCCTATGTGACGGCTGCCTGAGTGTACCACAAGGTATAATTCCCCGTTATCGCCACGGTCAATTTCGATAAAATGGTTGCCGCCGCCGAGAGTGCCGATGCTTTTTAAGGCACGGTCAATATTGACATGACGTGCACATCGAAGTTCGGAAAGATCAACCTCATCCGCAAATTTATGTGCTTTATCCCTGATTTCAAAGCCGGCGGGAATGCACTTGCGGATATGCTTATCCAAATGCTCGAAGTCGATTTCGTTCGTGTCCAACAGCACGGTTTCCATGCCGCATCCGATATCCACGCCAACCATACCCGGTACAATTTTGTCGGTGATGGTCATCGTGGTGCCGATTGTACAGCCTTTACCGGCGTGAACATCCGGCATAATACGGATTTTACATTCGGCAAACGCCGGCTGGTCGCAGACGGATTTTATTTGTTCAGCCGCCTTATCTTCCAACCGGGAAGTGTAGCAAACAGCGGTGTTGTGTTTACCTTTTATTTTAATCATTTCGGAACCTCATTTCCGCTTCATCGAGTATATCGCCTATGTGCCTTTTAAGATTTGTGTCAGCTGTGAAAGCAAATCGGTGCCGCCGCTGACGGAAATGCTGCCCACATTTTCGCAGATTCTTTCGAGGTATTCCAGTTCCTTCAGCTTGTAAAGCGTTTGGTTTTCGTCCATCAGCTTGGCGGTATTCAAGAGGCTTCTTGTTGAAGCAACCTCCTCACGCCGCGTGATGACATTTGCCTGCGCTTTCTTTTCCGCAATCAGCACGGTGTTCATAATACCCCTGATTTCACCCGGCAGAATAATATCCTTTACGCCCGCTTCAGAGAACGTGACGAAATATGCAGCCTCTTTCTCTTTGAGCCTCGCCAGCATTGCGGCGGACATCTGCTCTTTGTTTTCAAGGATTTCATCAAGGCGGTATTTACCTATATATTCACGCAAGGCAAGCTGTAATTGAATGTGAATCTGCTTTTCGTAATCGTCAATCTCGGTGTGAATTTTGACATAATCCGTGATTTTGTAATTGCACACAAAATTAATACGGAGTGCAACCTTATCAAGGGTGATCATTTCCTGCCCGGTAATATCCATTTGCAGGGAGCGCGTGTCCACGAAACCGACGGTTACTTTTGTGCCGTTGTTCCAAAAGTAATAGGTACCCGGCTCAAGCAGCCTCACAAGCTTGCCGTCGTAGCAAAGGCGGGCTTTCTGGAAATCGACAACCTCAACCTTGGTGTACAGCGTTTTCGGAATGTAGCTGAACAGGTATTTCGGCACATCGTCTGACACTTCAGGTGTTTTAATATCCACGATTTTAAATTCGTGCTTGTCGTGAATCTTGAAGAACGCATATTTACCGCCGGTAAGCGTACCGGCGTATTTGCCGTTCACAAAGTGCAGTGCCAGCGTTTCATCAGCGACATCAACGGTGTCAACCTCTGAGGCAAGCTCCGCATTCTTTATGAACACATCAAGGTCATAGCCTTGAACTTTAAATTCCGTACCCGTATGTAAGACTTCCGTGCTGTAACCGGTACCGAATTTAACATGCTTGCCCGGTTTCAGATAAGCGGTGAATTTGCCGTTTTTAAACAGCAAGCCGCGCTGGTTTTCTCTGATAATGATTTTCATGACTTTCTTTCCCTCCATAATTTGGTGTTAATGTGGATTACTCATACCTGCTCTTGCGGCGGGGAAATTCAGCATCGCATCGGCAACCGCGGGGATTTGAACTCCGGCATTTGCCGTGCCTATGCGGTATCCTTTCTCCGACAGGGCGAAAGCGGTATTGCTTTCCGGTCCCGTTTCCGGGTTTGGTCGGCCGAGCAATCCACGACACCGTTAAGACGTGAGTTTACGCTCGCTTTGCTGTGCCTTTTACAAGGCAATCCAAACCACTGGCTGACATGTGAGGTCAGGCGGGATTCGAACCCGCGTTAGTGCAAAACTCGCTTGGCATACCGCTGAAGTACACTTCCGGCACCGCGGGATGTTTTCATTGCAATCCGCCGCGAACGGCTTCTTGCGCTTTAGGTGATGACATCCGCGCAAAAGCGACCTTGCAAAACCAAGTATACTCATCAATAATAAGAAAATCATGGAAAAAAAGTTGCGAGGTTATTCCCGAAACAATTTTTGTTGCTTAAAAATCCTTTCTTTTATGAGATTTATAAAGCTCTGCGGCGCAATAACTTTTATCATCTGTCCGAAAGACAAAATGCGGATGAGAATTTCGGTTTCGTCGTGCAAGGAATACCGGAGCGTTACTGTATACCGCTTCTCATCGAGCCGCCTGGTCTCCTTGCGACAGTCCGAAAACGCCAGCATTACCCGTTCAAGAGCATTGCGGTAATCGGTGAGTTCAAATGTGAGAGAAGATTCTCGCGGCACATCACGCAAAGCAGCCGAATCAAATTCCCCGAGCAGTTCACAAGATTTTATCCGCCCGAGGTTGATGGTCGCGCCGAAACAGCCGCCGTTTGTTAACAGTCTGAACTTGTCGTCCTTACCGGAATATTCCAGCTTCCAGGGATTATAGGTGCCGTTTACCCGCCGCCCCTTGGGGCTTTCGTAGTTGATTTTCAGCTTTCTTTTATCTGTCAATGCTTGCAGAATTATATGAAAGTTTTCTATGTAATTCCCATCAGAAAAATCATCACCGTCCAGATACCTGTCAAAACAGATGATGTCGTTTGCGGTAAAAAGCGGCTCAACCTCCTCAAGCCCCGTGGGGTCAGGCGCGAACAATGCAATACGCGGGTCGGTAAGAAGCGCTTTCAGCCAGCGTTTTTGCAGGGTTGTAAGCGGCATTTGCGGCGGCTTTTTTATCGGAGTTTTCATATTCTTATTGATAAGAAGCCATTCTTCGTTTTTGATTGCCGGTATGATTTCAAGAAAGCTTTCCGAGAAGGCTTTTTCATTTATAATTGCTAATATTCGTTTATCTGTGAGTTCACCATTTACAGCTTCACACAGAATCGCGGCGACAGCATTGAAATATGCGCTGTATACTTCGCTAAACAACATCTCCGTCACCTCCATACAATTCCGCAAGCACGGCAAGGTCACCCCAGAAGCGTTCTTCTACGGATTTATTGGTGCAGGAGAGCGACTCGATACGCCCGGTGAAAGTCCTGAGCCAAGGCAACATTTCCTGCGCATCATAAACATCGGCAGAAAAACGCCAACGGGTATCGTCTATCCGTTCCACCGCGCCACAGCGTTTTTCCCGCTCCAGCCGCCCGATAATATGTCGCTCGTATGCTTCAATGACCAACACCATTTCAAGATGTTCTATATGCCCGTCACTGCCGGAAGCCACGCCCCACAGGTGTTTGCGGTAACCGTTAAGTAATTCAATATAGGATTCAAAATCGTCCGCGCGATCCAGCGGTTTGATTTTCAATACAGAATCCAGACGGAAAAATTTGAAGCGTTTAGTCCGTGTATTGCAACCGGCGACATATTGCCGTCCGCTTTGTGCGCTGATAAATATTTTCAACGGTAAAATTATCCGGCGTTTATTGACCTTATGGCTGTTGTCGATAATTTCAAGCTCAACCCGCTTGTGTACGTTTATTGCGGCAAGCAAATCCAAAACAATACCGCTGTCCGGCGCAAAGAGCAGATAATTATGCTTAAAAGCGTAATATTCCGGCAGGCTCTTAAGCTTATCCTGCAAAAAAGAACCGATCACGCCCAGCGGGTCAGTTTCAGCAAAAAAACAGGTAGCATCCTTCCACGATTGCAAATTTAATTTATCGGCGGGCAGCTTATACACAAGCTGTTTGCCCCGCTTTTCGGCGGCGATCAGCCCCAAGTCGACATATTCTTTCAGCTTTTTGCGGATTGTAGATTCGTCAATCGGTTCGGATTTCAGAAAGAATGAAATATATTCCGAATCAATTGTGTCCAATATTTCTGTCAGTGACAGCGTTTTGTCCGGCGACAGAATATCCATCAACCAGAAATGCAGCGTAATGTCATTCTTGGTGAAGCTCTTTGCTTTCCACGCCTGATACAGCGGGTTATGAGTAACACGGCGGCTGTCAACGGAAATAAAGACATTTTTGCCGTTTGTGTCCTGATGAAAGGACATATATTCGGATAGCCAGCTTTCAATGCGCCGCCGCTCGTTGTCGTAGCTCCGCGCCGATTTGATATCTATCTCCTCGCGGCTCTTAAATCCGTAAACGAAGAATTCCCGCATATAATCTCGTATGCGGGAGAAGTCCTTTATCAGCTCACTGTAAGACATAGGGGTTCACCTCGGTTCAGAAATAAATGCTTCTTAAAATAAATATTGTGTCCTTGTTTATTGTATTAAATCCTTGAACAGAAGTATCTGCATGCTTTCAAACGGAACACACGCGTTGGAATATTCATCCTATTTATTATACAAACACGGGTTAAAACAATATTATTCTATGATTACATCCGGGTAAATTTTTCGGAAAACAACCGATAAAAATAACCTGTCAGGATGTTTTCTTTTCCGTTATGATTCTGTTCAATGCTTTTATGCCGAAACCCTCTGTTGCTTGTTGAAAAAATTATCCTTTGTGATTTTATATAAACCGAAGCCTGAAAATGTACCGTTTGTCGCTCCTGCGACTTTTATCATTAC
Organism: Eubacteriales bacterium; assembly: GCA_028701715.1. Lineage (GTDB taxonomy): Bacteria > Bacillota > Clostridia > Oscillospirales > CAG-382 > UBA1206. Next base: position 13,692 of record JAQVQF010000019.1, read on the forward strand.
CGTACTGACTATCAGAAACAATTCCTTTCGGGTCAGCTCGTTATAGACTTCATTAATCTGTCCGATATACGATAAAAGGGTTAAAACCTTGCGATTTTAAACCTGTGGCGGAGAGAGAGGGATTCGAACCCTCGGTGCATTGCTGCATACCTGATTTCGAGTCTTTTAGCCAGTTGTTAGTTTTAGGTTTTTTAGCCTATTTTTCTGGTCTTTCCGTATGACTGAAAACCCGCATAAATACTGGACTTTGTGTAATTATGCCTTGAAAAGCCCGAAAGTGCTGAAAAGTTCGAGTAAGCCTGTTTGCCCATTTTAGGAGAGAACTGAGGGGAGAACAGGAGAGAACTAATGACCCTTGGCAATACACACATACAGTTTCTGATACCGAAAAATTAATTCAGAGGTGTATTGCTATGAACAATGAGTTTATCGACTGGGACAGCGTCCCGGATATTATCAACAAAGACCAATTTTATTGCATATGCCATATCAGCAAAAGTACCGCTCTGCATCTCCTCAACAGCGGAAAGGTGCCATGTGAATACAGCGGCAAAAAGACACGGTGTTATAGGATTCGAAAAGAGGATGTACGCGAATATATGAACGAGCGCGCCGTATTTCCGGAGTTATATTCCGCGCCACAAGGCTGGTACGGCGGGCATTACAGATCTTCCGTTTCGAAAGAAATGCCGGAAGACGTACTTGAGATGATGCGTACATACTATACGGAGCTTTTGGCGAATTACCGTGATGTGCTGACCACGCCCGATATTGTAAAGCTTACCGGCTATGGCAGGACGGCTGTAAATAACTGGTGTTCAAAAGGGCTGCTCAGGAATTTTCAGAAATGCAATATCAATCATGTGCCAAAGGTTTTCCTTGTGAATTTCTTTTGTTCTTTGCCGTTTCGTTCCATTACACGAAAAACGTCGTGGCATATTAAGACGCTGCAGGAGTTCCAAAGTCAGCAAAGCAGCATTGCGTTTAAATTGCAGAAAACTAAAGCCACTCCCTCTGCGGCTGAGACGGGAGGTGAACGGTAATGGCAGGATTTATTGAAGAATTTTATTATGGCAACATCGACCCGCAGGCACGTGGTATCCGTAAAAACAGTCGGCTTCAAAAAGCTATGGCGTTACTCTCGAAAAATGAAGACCTTCTGACAGAAAAGCTGACCGGCGAGGAAAAGAACTTGTTTCTTGAATATGTAAACGCGTGGGGCGAGATACTCGGCACCAGCGAAGACGATACGTTTATTGTTGGTTTCCGCCTCGGCGCACAGTTTACATATGACACCTTTGTCAGCACAGACACGCCGCTGGTGGATTATCTGAAGGATCACGACTGATATTATAAATTGCTAAATTACGATTTAGTAAATTACGATTAAGCAAATACAATTTAATATTTGCAATGTGTAAATCTGAAAATCGCACATTCGACAAAACGGGGCCTCCTTTGTACAATGATAGTGCAAAGGAGGTTTTGCTATTATGAAATCACTATTTGAAGAAATGGGCGGCACATACCGCCAAGAGGGAGATTATCTGATCCCAAATCTAATTTTACCAGCTCAAAAGGATATGGTGCCTCTCGGCAAGTATGGCAGAATGCACCTGCACTTCCTTAAGGAACATCGCCGGGTTCTGTACACTAATCTTCTTACCTCCGGCAAGCTTGATGAACATCTACATGAGGTAGATCAGTGTGCCACTGAGCAAGTAGAACAAATCGTCGCCGCAATGGCAAAGCAGGATGACTGCGACGAAACCTTAAAAGCCCGTGACCAACTCCGCTGGGTCGGCCTCATGAATAATTACCGCCATTGTGCCGAAGAAATCGTGCTGAAAGAAGTGGTGTATGAATGACACAATAGTCAAATATTTTGGATTAGCGGCCTGCGGAAATTCCGCAGGCCCATTTATTGTGGGTTGCTTTGCGCTTTGAACCGACGGTTGTTTTCCAGCAACTCATCGAAGAGCACAGGAACATAACCGTTAATATCAACTCCTGCGTTCAGAACATTGTCGCGGATCGCAAGTAAAGGCCAATAATCTGCCGATATAAGCATTACAAATACTTCTCTTTTAATAATTTTGCAATCCTGATGTGCGCTATATTCGAACTTTTATAAAGTTCATTTACTACTTCTGGAACAGCACGTCCCGAATATATCCCTTTGTTTTCCTTTTCAGTATCAATTCCATAGTAGTTTAAGAACGTTTTACTCAACCACCCATGATACTCTTCTGTATTAAATAACTTCTGCTCAATGGCAGTTAAACTTAAGCCTTGAAATAAATAGTAATACACTATTTCTGGAACTAAATCATTAATATTCCTGTGATTAAATAAGTCATATGTTTTAAACACTTTGCGCCTCCAGAATCCATCTTTTTAATTCATCAATTTGTAATCCTTGAATGCTTTCAAGATCGCAATCGTACTCTGCATTAAAGACTCCATCTGGTGTCTTTTCGTTAAAATGGGGGATGGAGTCAGCTCGATAAAACCGGATATTTCTCTTAATGAACGCCTCATCATATTTGTTCTTGTGTAATTCTTCTTGGTCAACATGAGCTATAGTTGATTCAATGTGCAATAATAGTGCATAACTGTCTGGATAAAGATGCCTTATTGTTGCGATGACATCGCCCAAAGAAATTCCGTAATCGCCTCTCTGAAGCATAATTGATACAACACATATATCATAGATTTCGCTTAATAGTTGGTCATGTTTAAAGTGATGGATCCGAGTAGGTTTAATTGTGGATTTAATTTCTATCCGCTTTTTTTCACTGAGAGAGAAATCGAATTTCATCTTTGCTCTGGATTGCCAATATTGTGAAATATCACAACCGTTCTCATGAAAGAATACAATCGTGAACAGTTCGGCAAACAACCCTTGAAGTTCTAACTCTGTAACTCTTTTTTGTTTATCAAATAGAGCAGACAATGAAGAAAACAACTTCGATAAATAGTACTGATTATCATTAAATTCGTTTGTTGTGAAGGATTTTGTCAAGCGAATGAACGCTAATATTTTTTCTTCATCTTTAGCCTTGCAAGATAGTACATGCATATTCTAAACTCGTCCCAAGCATTTATCATTTCTTCCTGCTCATTAGTTACGAGATATGAATCATCAGCATTATCTTCGAGAATGCTCCATGCGTCTCCCATTTTACATTTTTTGTAAAACCGATCC
>JAQVQF010000183.1 GCA_028701715.1 Eubacteriales bacterium
GCATATGGACGGTGCGAAAATATTTATGTCGCCGGAGGTGTCGATGCAGATACAATCCAAGCTCGCCTCCACCATAGCGATGGCGTTTGACGAATGCCCGTCCTCCGTGGCGGAATACGATTATATAAAAAAATCCTGCGAAAGGACGACAAGATGGCTTGCAAGATGTAAAAATGAGCTTGACCGCTTAAATTCCCTCGACAACACAATAAATAAAAGGCAGCTTCTTTTCGGAATAAACCAAGGCGGAATATACGAGGATCTGAGGATTGAACATATTAAAAGGATAAATGAATTCGACCTTGAGGGCTACGCCGTCGGCGGGCTGGCGGTGGGAGAATCCAACGACAGGATGTACGGTATAATCGAGGTAACCGAGCCGCATATGCTCGCCGACAGACCGCGCTATCTTATGGGTGTCGGTACCCCCGTGGATATACTTGAGGCGGTGGAGAGAGGCATAGATTTCTTCGACTGCGTCATGCCGTCGCGTAACGCCCGTCACGGCAACCTGTTCACCTCAAAGGGATTTATGAATCTCAACAACAAAAAATATATGTACGATCCCAGACCTATAGACGAAAGCTGCGACTGCGAGGTTTGCAGGAATTTTTCACGCGCTTATATCCGTCATCTTTTTAAAGCGAGAGAGCTGCTCGCCATGCGTCTGTGCGTGCTTCATAACCTATATTTCTATAACAATCTTATGGAAACAATACGCGCGCATATCGAAAACGGTACCTTCATTTCATATAAAAAACAACAGGCAGAGATACTCGGTAAACGGGTTGACGATTAATAACAGCCCGCACGGATTTCCGCGCGGGCTGTTATTTAAAAGGTTTTGGAAAAATCCTCCGTCGTAAAGGACGGTTTTGCCGTTGTGCCTGTTTTTTTATTGGCTTTAGACTGCGAAACACGCTTCATCAGCTCGTTATAATACAAATCCTCGTCAAACGGAATATCGACGGGCTTGCCGAGCCAGCAGGAAAGATGCATGGCATTGGAAAGCGTCAGCCCGTTTATGCCTTCCTCCCCTCCCGCGACAAGCGGTTCGCCGCGGAGGATTGCGCCGGCAAAGGCGTTTAACACTCCGGGATGTCCGGGATATTGACCGTCGGTGTTTATTTCCATTTTCCGTATTTCGGGCAATCCGAATATGGATTTGTTTGATTTTGAAAATTCCGGCTCGGACGGAAACAGCTCCCAGCCGTTAAGCTCGCCGTTTTCTATCACAAATTTTGCCTTATCCGTCTGTATCTCAAATCTGTTTGTGCCGCAGGCGTCTCCGGTCGAGGTTATAAAAACTCCGGTCGCGCCGTTTGCATACTCCGCGTAAGACGTGACCTCATCCTCCACCTCTATGCTATGCCATTTTCCGAAGGATAAATGCGCTTCGATCCTTGACGGCATACCGCATATCCACTGCCATAAATCCAGCTGATGCGGACATTGGTTGAGCAGAACACCGCCGCCCTCTCCCGCCCAGGTAGCTCTCCACAAGCCGGAATCATAATACGCCTGAGATCTGTACCAATCTGTGATGATCCAATTTGTCCGCCTTATCCGGCCGTATTCACCCGACCGCACCAGTTCCCGAAGCTTACGGTATATATGATTTGTGCGTTGATTAAACATCATTCCGAACACGACCCCGGAGCTTTTCGCAAACTCGTTCATCTCGCGTACCTGTTTGGTATAAACGCCGGCGGGCTTTTCCACCATGACATGTATACCCCGCTTCATACATTCAACAGCTAATACGGGATGATAATAATGCGGCACCGCGATTATTGCGGCATCTATTAGCTTGCTGTCCAGCATGGAAACAATGTCGTCGAAAAGCTTAACGGTATCCGGAATATCGCTCTGTGCCCTCATCCATTCCATGCGCGCCGTATTAGTCTCGGTAATGGCGGTAACTTCGATATCCGGGCATTTGCCGGAAATAATATTGTGATAATGACAGCTGCCCATATTTCCGAATCCTATGATACCCAATCGCAATTTATCCATCGTTCCTCCTTTGAATAATAAGCTTCTTTGCGTTATTATAACAAATATCCTTCATCAGCGCTTCAGCCGACGACATATCGTATTCGCCCTTATCCACTTTTTCCGCGACAAAGGAAGCCAGTATCCTGCGGAAAAAGTCAAACCTCGCATAGCTTGAAAAAGATCTGCTGTCCGTAACCATACCCGGCTGTATGCCGAGCGCCGAATATTCGGAAGTTACCGATAAATAACGCTTAATACCCTCGACCGTGTCGTTAAACCACCAAGCCGCTCCGATATATACGTTGCCAAACGCTCCGGAAAGCGTACAAACGCTTTCAAGACAATAAGCGTTGAGCGGATAAAGCACCACGACGGGGAGTGAGTCATTCGTATTCAGATAATCCAGATAAACCGCAAGACTGTCGGTGTCGATATATCCCCTTTCGATATCGAAACCGCTGTCGCGGCCGCAAATACCGAACATTTTTGTATTGACATTTCTGTACGTGCCGAAATGAAGCTGCAGTACAATATCCTTTTCCCTGTAAAGCTTACACAGATAAGCTAATATATGGGCAAAAAAAGCTTGTTTACGGGTTTTATCTCTTTTTATATATATATCTTCGGCTTCTTTATCCGAACATACATACCCGGGTATTTCATCAAAGCCGCAATCGGCTATTCGACATCCCTTTGATATAAAAAACTCCAGACGTTCCTTTAATGTAGCCTTCAGCTCCTCAAGCGTACATGGATTTCCAAGCTCTTTTATACTTTCCTCATCCAACGCAAAAAGTCTGTCCGCTCTGAAGGTCGGAGCAACAACGGTATCCTCGTACTTTCCGTGATATTCAAGCCGGCTTGCGGGGTCGTCGGTTGTCGCAATATATTCCGCCTTGAAACGCTTTAATATATCCCTCACCGTAAGCGGCCGCAAAACGGCGTTCGCTTCGTTCCATATTCGGTCCGCGTTTTCCGCGTTAAGAGGAATATTTATTCCGAAAAGCTGTTTCAGCTCAAAGTGTGTCCAGTAATACAACGGATTGCCGATAAGCTTGGGCATAACGGCGGCGTAATTTATAAATTTTTCGTACCAGGAAGCGTTGCCCGTGATATATATCTCATCCACGCCGCAAAGCCGCATTGCACGCCATTTATAATGGTCATGCGACAGCCAAAGCTTTCCGATATTTTCAAAGCCGTCGTCGCGTGCGATTTGCGCTTCGTCAAGATGGCAGTGAAAATCAATTATCGCAAGGTCCTTAACCGTACCGTACAGCTTAACCGCCGTATCGTTGCCGAGCAATGCATTATCGTCAAAGAACTCCATATCAGTCAAGCCCTAAGGAACGTAGATAATCACGGCTTTGCTTCAGACATATAAAAGGGTCGATACCGTTGCAATCGTCCTGCTCAACCAGAGCATACCCTACCTTATTTTTAATACAGGCTTGAATTATACCTTCAAAATTCATATTGCCGTCCCCGACAGGGGCCATTTTCCGGTCGTAATACATGTCCTTAAAATGGACGCAGGGAGTCCTTCCGCTTAATTTGTTTATCCATTCGACAGGATCGGCGCCCGCCGCCTGCGCCCAGTACGTGTCCAGAGTAAAGCCGAGGGTGTCGGCGGGAAACATTTCCGCCAAGAGGGATAGATGCGTCTTTCCGTTTATTTTTTCAAATTCGTTTGCGTGATTATGATACATAAGATAGTATCCGGAGTTCTTTATTTTTACGGCAGCGGAAGAAAACTTTTTTTCAAAGCCTTCGGCTCCTTCGTTCTTTATGTCAAAATATCCTATTCCGATGTTACGGCAGCCGAAAATTTTATGTTCCTCCGTCACCTTTTCCGTTTCGTGCTGTATACGGTCGGGGGTGGTATGGGTTATAACGCAGGCAAGGCCGTTCCGATCAAGCTGTTCCTTTAACCATGTTGCGTCATATTCACAGGTGCCCGAAATCTGGACATATTTATATCCTATGTCCGCTGTTTTTTTCAGCGATTCGGAAAACGAGGTTAAATCTTTACAATAATCCCTTATCGTATAAAGCTGCACTCCGATTTTCATATGACAACCTCCTTATATCGGAATACAGTATAGCATTCGGACAATATATTGTCAACAGAAGATATTTTTTAACATTTTGTTGCGAATTGTATTGAGAAATACAAACAAAAATGTTATATTATTATGTACATTAAAATAA
>JAQVQF010000184.1 GCA_028701715.1 Eubacteriales bacterium
GGTATCGATACCGTCGAAGCTGCGCGACGAGCTCGGCGGCGAGTTTATGATATGCAAGGGCTATGATAAGTGCCTGAACATATACCCCGTCAGCGAATGGGAAGCCTTTGCGCGTAAAATAAAGGAGCTGCCCGAAGCCAAGCAGAGGCATGCGAGAAGATATTTCTTTTCCAGCACCAACGAAGGCTCTCTCGACCCCCAGGGAAGAATTGCGGTACCCCCGGTATACAGACAGTTTGCGGCGCTTGAAAAAGACGTGGTCATTATAGGCAACGAAAACCATCTGGAAATATGGTCGGTTACCGAATGGGAAAACGAACAGCAGCATATGTCTGCGGAGGGTGTTACCGGCGACCTTGTCGAATGCGGGTTCTGACATGGAATTTGTACATTATTCCGTTATGGCGGATGAAGTCACGAACGGACTTAATATAAAAGAAGACGGCGTATATGTGGATTGCACCCTCGGCGGCTGCGGTCATACGAAACGTATACTGTCGCGTCTCGGGAAATCGGGGAGTGTTATAGGTATCGACCTTGACGGCGACGCCATAGCAAACGCCCGCGCCGCGGTGAAGGATGAACGTCTGAAGCTGTGGAAGGGTAACTATAAAGATATCCGCGAAGCCGTACGGGAATGCGGTTTCGGTTATGTGAACGGCGTTCTTTTCGATCTGGGTGTCTCCTCCTACCAGATCGATAACGCCGAAAGAGGCTTTTCCTATATAAAGGACGCTCCTCTCGACATGAGAATGGACCAAAGCGGAGGTATTACCGCCGCCGATATAATAAACACATATCCCGCCGAAAAATTGGAAAGAATATTCCGCGAATACGGCGAGGAACGCTTTTCCCGGAAAATAATCGCAAGAGTTATCGATCGCAGGCAAATCAAGCCCGTCGAAACCACAGCCGAGCTTGCAAAGCTGATAACGGAAGCGTGTCCGGGCTATTACAGAAAGGAGGGACATCCCGCCAAACGCTGCTTCCAGGCGTTGCGTATCGAGGTTAACGGCGAGCTTGAGGGGCTCGGCACTGCATTGAAAGAGGCGATTGAACTGCTTGTCCCCGGCGGAAGGATAGCCGTTATCGCGTTTCATTCGTTGGAGGACAGAATAGTTAAAACAACATTTCATTCCCTTGAAAGCCCCTGCACATGCCCGAAAGACTTTCCGGTATGCGTCTGCGGTAAAAAGCCCGCAATAAAAATTATAACAAAAAAAGCGCTCGTCAGCTCTGACGAGGAAAACGAGAAAAACAGCCGCTCCCATTCCGCAAAATTACGGATAGCCGAAAAACTTTGACGTGTGTAAACGCCCATGTTAATATAAAATTTACCTTTCATTAAAAAAGAGGATAGAATATGGACACCAATAAAAATGAAAACAGAGCTATAATAAAAAGGTCGAAAAAGCAAACGCCGGGACGCAATAAACCGCAAACAGTCGAAATGCGAAATAACGACGCGAAAAACGCCGCCGGACTTGAAATCGTTAAAAGCTCCGCCGGTCGCAATTTGGCAAAACAGGATACCGGGCGTGACGGTAAAAGATATACCGTGCGTCGCACGGTGATTATCGAAACCAAAAAGAAGAACAAAAAGCCGCTTCCTGTCGGCGCTATTTTTACTATCGCCGTAATGACATTGCTTTTTATATTCCTCCTGATGAACTATGCGGAAATAGACAATTACAACAGGGAAGTCGCCACACTCAAGGATCAGCTCACCGATCTGCAGAAGAATGCCGACAAGCTTGAACAACGCCTTGACAAGAAAAACGATCTCGTGTTCTTTGAGGAATACGCCGTCGATAAGCTCGGCATGGTAAAAGCGTCCGAGCTTACGCGAATCAACATAACCGCTCTTCCGGAAAACACCGGGGAAGCGTTCAGATATGATGATAAACGCACGGGGATCGGCGTTCTGCTTTCCGGTTTCGGAGCCGTCATAAGAGATTTCTTCGATTGACATCATGATTTTAGGTGTTTGTTAATATAAATAATAATGTGGTCAAGCACAGATTCCTTATGATCGCAGTTTTATAGCCGCAACAAAAACTGACAAGCATCGTTTTTATGAAAAAAAGGAGATCCCGCCGTTGAAAAGCAAGAATAACATAACCGGAAAAGTAATATTGGCAAGAGGACGCATCGCTCTGGCGTTCCTCTTGCTGTGTCTTTGTTATCTGATTTATCGGTTGGTTATACTTCAGATAATCGATGCCGATACCAACCGTAACGCCGCAATAAATCAATATACCTCTGAAATTACAATATATGCCAAGCGCGGGAATATCTACGACAGAAATATGAAGCTGCTTGCCACAAGCTCCACCGTACAAACAATTTTTATATCCCCAAAGGATATTAAGGACGATGAGCAGGCGCAGCTCATAGCCGACGGTCTTTCGGAATTGTTAGGCGTTGATAAGGAATTCATTCTCACCAAAACGGAAAAGAAAAATTCCAAATATCAGATAATAAAACGCAACGTTGAAGAAGAAGAGGAACTGAAGGTCAGAAAATTTATCGAAGATTATAATCTGGCGGAGCAGGTGTGCCTGGAAGAATCGACAAAGCGAAAGTATCCCTACACCACATTGGCGTCTCAGCTGATAGGCTTTGTGGGCGCCGACAACAACGGCTTGAACGGTATAGAGCTGACCTATGATTCCATCCTTTCGGGCATCAACGGCAGGGTTATTCAAGGGCAGGACGGTTTGGGCAACGAGCTGCCGTTTCCGTTTGAAAGCTATATAGACGCCGAGGACGGCACCGGCTTGGTGCTGACCATCGATTATACCATACAGTCCATACTCGAAAAGTATCTTAAGGAATGCGTGGAGGAAAACAAGCCCACCTTCGGCGCGCGCGGAATAATCATGGACCCCAATACGGGGGAAATACTCGCCATGGCGTGCATAGATAGTTACGATTTAAATAATTACAATGTCCTTACCGGCACTTATCTTGAAAAATACGACGCCTTTGTGGGTACTGAAGAGGAAAAAGCGGCGTACAAGGTTACGCTTTTATATGAAATGTGGAAAAACAAATGCGTCACAGAGCTTTACGAGCCGGGCTCCACTTTCAAAATAATAACCACCGCCATCGGTTTGGAGGAGGGTGTTTTTACCCTTGATTCCCATTATACCTGCACGGGCTCGATAAAAGTGCTCGGCGAAACCATTCACTGCCATTCGGGTAAGGTTCACGGAGTTCAAACGGTAGCCGAGGCGCTTCAGAATTCCTGCAACCCCGCGTTGGTACAGATGGGGCTTGATATCGGCGGAGCTTTATTTTCACAATATTTCGAAGCCTTCGGTTATACCGAACCCACCGGTTCCGATATTATCGGCGAAGGGCAAAGCATATATTATTCCGATTTAAGCAATCAGCTTAACCTGGCAAACAACGCTTTCGGTCAGTCGATGGCGATAACCATGCTTCAGCATATCATGGCGACATCGGCTATAGCCAACGGCGGATACGTGATCACCCCGCATATAATAAAAGGTTATGTTTCGGGTGGGAATACGGTCACCGAATCCACCGAATACACAAAAAAGCGTCAGGTTATCAGTCAAAAGGTAGCGGATGATGTTCTCGGAGTGCTTGTAAATTCGACTAAAAACGCAAGTGTTTCGGGATATAATATATCTTCGAAAACAGGTACGTCTCAAAAGCTTGCGCGTCCGAACGCCGAGGAGGGCGTGGCATATTACATATCAAGCTGTGTTTCTTTCGCTCCCGCGGAGGACCCCCAGCTGGCGATACTCATAGTTGTGGATGAGCCGACCGGCGGCATTTATTACGGCAGCCAGGTGGCGGCGCCTGTTATAGCTCATATACTTTCGGAAGTGCTTCCTTATCTTGAGATAAATTCCAATGATGAAAACACCATAAAAACATATAAGGTCGAGGATTATAAAAACTCGGAAACCGAAAAAGCCAAATTTGCCATAGAAAAAGCGGGCTTCAACTGCGTAATCAACGGCAGCGGCTCCACGGTACTCGATCAGCTGCCGCGTGTCGGCACAACGATTACGGAAGGCGGCACGATAATTCTATATACCGAGCCGAATCATATCGTGGACAGCGTTAAAATGAAGGATCTTTCAAGCATGTCCCCGGAGCAGATATTCAACTGGGCAAAATCCAATAATCTGAATTTATCCGTGGAGGGTATTTTCAATAAAAATTA
>JAQVQF010000185.1 GCA_028701715.1 Eubacteriales bacterium
CGAAAGAACCGACCGACAGAGAGGGGAATTCTTCCACACCAACTGGACGGGCGAGGGCGGCGATACCGCTTCCACGGTTTACAACGCATAAACTATTTAATATTTTTAGTAGAACTAAAAATATTAAATCAGCAAATTTTTTGCCTTTGCGGTTTAAACAACCGCAATTTCGGCAAATTGAACATTTTACAAGCCGAAACCGCAAAAAATTTACGTTTCGGCGGAAGGGTATGGAAACAAAAATGAAAATAAAAGAAAACTATAAATATGCCATAGCGGTTCCCACCAGCATGGGCGTGAGGATAACTCCGCCCGACGGTCAGCCGGTGCAGTCATCGAACACCTTCTTCATGCAGGCGACCTCCGCCGAAACCAATGTGGCAAGCATTGCCTCCTGTCTCGGCTTGCCCGTCAAGGTGCTTACGACCTTTGTCAAGGATTCGCCCATAGCCGCCTTCATAAAAGCAAATCTCCGCGCACGCGGAATGGAATTCGAGGGCAAAGAGGTCGAACAGGGCGGTCCGTGGGGTTACCGCCATCAGTTCAACATCGCCGACAGCGGGTACGGTCTGCGCGGTCCGCGTGTACTCAACGACCGTGCGGGCGAGGTCGGTCGGACACTTAATATAAAAAATTTCGACACAGAACGCATTTTCGGCACGGAAGGCGTCGCCGTGCTTCATCTTTCGGGGCTTATTGCGGCATTGTCTCCCGAAACGGGGGATTTCTGTGTCGCGCTCGCCAAAGCCGCGAAAAAATACGGTACGGTTATTTCCTTTGACCTCAATTACCGCGAATCCTTCTGGAAGGGCAGAAAAGAAGAGCTTTCAAAAATGTTCTTTGAAATTGCCTCGCTTGCCGACATTCTCGTGGGCAACGAGGAGGATTTTCAGCTCTGCTTCGGCATTTCCGGTCCGGAAGCGGGCGGATGTGGCATTTCCGCAAAGATGGAATCCTTTAAGGATCTGATTAACGAAGCTCATAAGACATTTCCCAACGCTTCCGCTTTCGCGACCACTCTGCGTGAGGTAAAGTCGGCAAATTGCCATCTCTGGGGGGGAATATTAAAGGCGGGCGGCGAATGGTATGAGGCAGTACCCAGGGAAATAACCGTCCTCGACCGTATAGGCGGCGGCGACGGCTTTGTCGGCGGTCTGCTCTACGGCGCGATAAAGGGCTGGGATTGGGAAAAATGCCTGCAGTTCGGCTGGGCTTCCGGCGCGCTGGCTACCACCTTCCTGACAGACTACGCTCAACCCGCCGACGAGGAGCAAATCTGGTCGGTCTGGGGCGGCAACGCGAGAGTCAAGAGATAATATTAATTTTTATAAAGTAATGTCTGCTGAACAAACCGTATTACGGTTTGTTCATGCGGCGTATGCCGCATGAATTCATAAAAACTGTGGTTTTTATGAATTTACAGCATTTCTTGATGTCTCACTGAATCCGGCGTAATAAATACGCCGGATTCAAGTGCAAGGTTTTTGCATATAATTATGTAAAAACCTTGCACTTGAGTAAATTAAAAGACCGGAAAAGCCGCATCGCGGCGTGGCTTTTGATTTATTCAGTGGACATTAAAGTATTATAGAGCATATTTTAAAGATCAGTATAAATTAAAATGGAGGTATTATCTATGAGAAAAGCAATAATTATTTTTATTTTATTAGCTCTTATTACCGGCATATTTACATCCTGCATTGAAAACAAAAATAATGAACTTGTTTCCGACACCGATAATTTATCAATTACAGATCAATCAGAAATATTGCAAAATACTACAGTTTCAGATCAATCCAATGTATCAGAAAGCTCAAATGGTATAAGTGAATGCGATCTCAGCAGTGAAAATCAATCGCTGCCGGAGGATTCAAACATATCATCTGAAGAATCTATCGGCGATATCTTTAAATATGCAACTACCAAATATAGCGGTACGACAATTAAAATTCTTACTTATAGTCCTAATATCGATAAGTTAAGCGTTCTTCAATTCGTAGCAGACGACGAATGCACAAGTGATGCCGTAAATACGGCGGTAATGGAAAGAAATGCTTTCATTTATGCTAATTACGGAATTACCATTGAGACCGTTGATTCAGTATCTCCCATAAATGAAATATGTGAAAGTGCTTATAATACTGTTTTGGCGAGTACGAACGATTATGATTTAATATGCGGGCCAAGTATTAAAATGGTCGATTATTCTGTTTACGGGCTTTTTGTTCCTCTTGACGATTATATAAATATAAATGATGTCTGGTGGAATCAGGCTTCACTTGAAGGAAATACACTTGATGAAAATGTTCATTTTTTCGTATCCGGTGATTTTATGCTGACCGATGTAGATTACGTTAATCTGATACTCTTTAACAAAAGAATGTATAACGAAAACAACGAGATTGTTTCAAAATACGGAAATATTTATGATCTTGTAAGGAGCAATAGATTTACGCTTGATGCTTTTATTGAAATGTCAAAAGCAGCATCAAAACCCGATTCAGACGGAAAATGGTCTCTTGATGCGACATACGGTCTTCTTTCATATGCAGATGCAACTTCCGCAATGGTAAGCGGATGCGATACCCCATTTATTACTATTAGCGGGAACAATATAGAATGTTACTCTTCAGAAAAAGCATTAAACTCATTTCAAAAAATATACGATTTAATGACTGACAGTAAAGTGGTGAAAAGAGCGGAAGTTATTGTTGGTGAAAACTGGAGTTGGAATAATAACGGACTTGACGAGCTTCAGGAAATGTTTATAAACGGGCACGGTTTGTTTTACAATACGACCGTTTCAAATATAGCAGAGATACGCAATTTGGCCGGAGATAATTTTGAGTTCGGCGTCCTTCCTATGTGCTTATATAACGAAGATCAAAACGGTTATTACAGTTTAGTTTCTGATAAATCCACATTAATGGCCATAATTAACAGCAATAATTGCAACAAAGAGGCAGCTGCGTTTTTACTTAACGCTCTGGGCTATTGGAATATTCATCTTGATAACGGCGTTATGGATGCATACTATAAATCTGTATTAGGCGATGATGAGAATTCCGATGATTTAGAAATGCTTGAGATTGTTATTGATTCAAGGTATTATGATATCGGATACCAATATTCTTTTGGCGATTCATTATTAATTAATTTTTACCCTTCAATAATCAGATTAAATGAAGGCTTCTGTCCCATTTCTAAATATGAAAGCATAAGAGATATAATTATGGAAGATATTAATGAAACCTATGAAAATTACGAAGAAATGATAAGCACTTTTAATAATTGACATAGCGGTGGCAATATGTTCGGATCAAAAGCGCGTGAGCTTGAAGAAATAAAAAAGGAGATTGACATCAATCTCCAAAACAATTATAAAAGCGTGGCTCACGAAAAAAGAAAGCTGCTCGGGCTGCGCGCCGAGGAGCTTTATCAAGCCGGAAAAATACAAGAAAAGGAATACAAAAGATATATCCGTATATTCGACGAATACACAGAAATGATGAAGGATTATCATCATTGAAATACCGAATTTACCCCCGAATTTTCAACGGGGGTTTTTCATTGTATCCTGTATTGTTCCGTTAAGCAGTTGGCACAGTTTTTCTTTCGCTTTGTTTTCTTCAAACCAGAAGCCGTATAAAGACAGAAACCATCCAAAACAGGGAAAAATAAATATTATCGGTATAAGGAAAGCATTTGTCAGAGATGACCAATTCATAGCTAAAACAAGCGCGATAGTAAGGGAAAACAGGCACCAGATAACAATAAAAACGCGCGCCGTCAGACGCTGCCGGGAGGATACTATGATTTCAGAACCTGTTTCATTGGGTATTATTTTACCCTTAAATATAGGTATAAAGTGATTTATATAATTTGTGCCGGGATATATTGCGAACCAGTCGATTCCAATTATACCGTAAAAAGCTTTAATTTGTGTCATCATAAAAATAAAAAATTTCATCTTTACACCGGTGACATCGTTCAGTATCCGCAATACCTCTTCAGGGGATTTGTCCGTCCGTATTGTAAAGTCCTCGCGGGGCAGCGTCGAATGTATGGTTTTCATATAATTGCCTCTTTATAATGAATTTCCGTATATTTCATACCGCCGTTTAGCATTTCGGATTTCATAAGCGACACTCGGTTTACCGTCATGGACGCGGGAATTATATCAAGAGGAATTCC
>JAQVQF010000020.1 GCA_028701715.1 Eubacteriales bacterium
CAGCATTTCTTGATGTCTCACTGAATCCGGCGTATTTATTATGCCGGATTCAAGTGCAAGGTTTTTATATAATTTAATGTAAAAACCTTGCACTTGAATAAATCAAAAACCGGGAAAGCCGCATCGCGGCTTGGTTTTTGATTTATTCAGTGGACATTATATAGCAACAATCAAGCCGCGGGGATAACCGCGGCTTTTTATCTGCATATTATACGGATCTGTTATTTTTCGGCTCTATAATGTTAATTCTGAATTTTTATTTCCTCGTCAATGGCTTCGGCGGCTTTCTTCCCCGCGCCCATGGCTAAAATAACGGTAGCCGCGCCGGTGACCGCGTCGCCGCCCGCGTAGACCGCTTCCCTGCTGGTTTTTCCGTCCTCGTCGGTTATTATACCGCCCCATTTTTGCGTATCAAGGCCGTTAACCGTGGCTTTTATAAGGGGATTGGGAGTTGTGCCGAGCGCCATTATAACACAGTCCACATCTATTTTAAACTCCGAGCCCGCTTTTACGACCGGTTTTCTTCTGCCTGAGGCGTCGGGTTCACCAAGCTCCA
Organism: Eubacteriales bacterium; assembly: GCA_028701715.1. GTDB lineage: Bacteria > Bacillota > Clostridia > Oscillospirales > CAG-382 > UBA1206. Next base: position 557 of record JAQVQF010000020.1, read on the forward strand.
TATTAACGCAGATTATACCGTTGACGAATCGTTTTTCGTCGGCGGTTATTTCAACGGGATTTGTAAGGAAATTGAAGATAATTCCCTCCTCCTTGGCGTGTTCGACCTCCTCCGCTCTCGCGGGCAGCTCCTCCGCGCCGCGTCTGTAGATTATGTAAACCTCATCCGCGCCCATGCGTTTCGCGCAGCGCGCCGCGTCCATGGCGACGTTTCCGCCGCCGACAACAGCCACCCTCGCGGGGTGCATAATCGGTGTGGACGAATCCTTATATGCTTTCATAAGGTTTACCCTGGTAAGATATTCGTTGGCGGAATAAACGCCGTTATAATTCTCACCCGGAATACCCATAAATTTGGGAAGCCCGGCGCCCGTGCCGATAAACACCGCCTCGAAGCCTTCCTCAAGCAGCTCGTCTACTGTTATGGTTTTTCCGATAACCACATTGGTATCTATTTTCACTCCCATTTCCTTTAGGATATCGATTTCCTTGCTTACAATGGATTTGGGAAGTCGGAATTCGGGAATGCCGTAAACCAGAACGCCGCCCGGAATATGGAGAGCTTCGAACACCGTGACATCCCATCCCTTGGAGGCGAGCGTGCCGGCGCAGGAAAGTCCGGAAGGACCCGAACCGATAACCGCGGCTTTATGTCCGTTCGGTTCCAGCTTCACCGGCTTTTCGGTCGAATTGGCGTTGTGCCAGTCGGCGGCGAATCTTTCGAGCCTGCCTATGGCGACCGGTTCGCCTTTTACGGCTCTGACGCATTTTGCCTCGCACTGGGTTTCCTGCGGGCAAACTCTGCCGCACACGGCTGGGAGCGCGTTGGTTTGCTTTATTATACCGTAAGCGTCTTCAAATTTACCTTCGGCTATTTTCTTTATAAAATCCGGGATATTCACATTTACCGGGCAGCCCGCGACGCATGGGGAGGTTTTGCAATTAAGGCATCTTTGAGCTTCGGCACGCGCCAGTTCTTCCGTATATCCGAGCGCCACCTCGCCGAAATTGGTATTTCTTATTTCCGGCTTTTCGGTGGGCATTTCATGCTTTTTCTTGGACATATCCGCCATAATTATTTAATCTCCTTTTTAAAAAGCATGCAATGCTCCTCGCGCGCTTTTGTTTCGTCGGATTTATATATCGAGCCTCTTGACATCGCTTCGTCGAAATCCACAAGATGTCCGTCGAAATCGGGTCCGTCCACGCAGGCGAACTTGGTAACCCCGCCGACGGTGAGCCTGCAGCCGCCGCACATCCCCGTGCCGTCAATCATTATCGGATTCATGGAAACAATGGTCTTTATACCGTATTTTCTGGTCAGCAGGCACACGAATTTCATCATTATCAGCGGGCCTATCGCAATAACGCAGTCGAATTTTTCGCCGTCGTCGATAAGGGCCTTCAGCGCGTCGGTGACAAGCCCCTTGGTTCCGGCGGTGCCGTCGTCGGACATCAGTATATATTTGTCGGATATTGCCTTAAATTCGTTTTCGAGTATCACGAGGTCCTTGTTTCTGAAGCCCACTATTGAAAAAACCTCAGCTCCTTGCTCATGCAGCTTCTTCGCCACGGGATAAGCTATGGCGCAGCCCACGCCGCCGCCGATGACCGCAACTTTCCCATAGCCTTCGGTTTCGGTGGGTTTACCCAAAGGGCCGACAAAATCGGTTATATAATCGCCTTCGTTAAGTAGGCTTAATTTTTCCGTGGTGGCGCCCACTATCTGAAATATAATGGTGACCGTTCCGCCGGATCTGTCATAATCGGCTATGGTGAGCGGAATGCGTTCCCCGTCTTCCCCGACACGCAGTATAATAAACTGTCCCGGTTCGGCTTTTTTTGCGATAAGAGGAGCGTCAACCTTCATAAGTGTGACGGCAGGATTGATATTTTCCTTATAAACAATTTTGTTCATTGATAACTCCCGAAATTTTTCTTTGTTTATTATAGCACCGTGCATCATGTTTGTAAATAGCGTTTTTGAGGAAATATGCTTTACAGACCGTCTCTTTTTGTCCCATATTGACATATTGAAATCAATATATTATAATATGGGTATATTGAAAAGCCATGAATGAGTTTTTCAATAAGCCCCAATGCAAAAAAAGCACACATAAGGATAAATAATGAAAGATACCCGGCCTGTTACATCAAAAAAGCGTTTTATACTGAATATAGTCTTCGTCACGGTGCTTATGACATCGGTTTTTATTTATATCGGGTTGAATTTCAACCTGCTTGAAATCATTGACACGCTTACCACAATATCATGGGTATGGAACGTGCTTGCTCTTGCGGCGCTTTGCGTACAGTTCCTTTCCGAAACGTTTTGCTTCATGATAATGCTAAAATCCTTCGGCAATGCCGTAGGCTTCCGTCGGGCTTTCGAATATACCTCCGTCGATTTGTTTTATATGAGCATTTCCCCTTTTGCGGTGGGGGGAATACCGGCTCAGGCTTTATATATGAACGGCGACGGTTTGTCAAAGACACATACCGGAGTATCCATCGCAATGTTTACCTGTATAAACAAGGTGGCGATGCTTATCTCAAGCGTATTCGCCATTATTATAATACCCGGCGTTTTTAATACGGGCAATCCTTTTTTCGGAGTGACCTTGGTGTACGGTTTCCTGTTTATGGCGGGCATAATACTTTGCTGCGGTTCCGTTTTGCTGTCGCCGAGGCTTGTAACGGTTGTTTCCGGTTTTTTTATAAAAATATTGAATAAATTACATATTATAAAGGACATTGATAAATCACAGACATCGCTTGACACAAAGCTTAAGGACTATTACGCCTGTTCCGGCTACATAAAATATCATCCCTCCGTATCCTTAACGGTTTTTATGCTGTGCCTTATAAAGCGTTTCGCCATGCTTGTGCCGGTTTATTTTGTTTATCGCGGGTTGGGGCTTTCGGGTGTGTCGTTTTCCTATATAATTGCCGTCCAGGCGATATTGGGCATGGCGCTTGAATCCTTCGTGCTTCCCGGAGCCATAGGCGCCCTTGAAACCGCCTCGATGGCGTTTTACCCCGGCATATTCGGCGAAAATCTGGCGCTCCCCGCCGTGCTTTACATAAGGACCTTCTGCTATATGCTTGTCGTGATTTTATCAGGAACAGTGGTCGCAATAAAGCACATGAGAATGTCCAAAAGCAAATGAAAATCCGCATACTATCACCGTATACCGTTATAAAACGCTATACGGTGTTTTTTCTGACCTTTTTCGACATCATCGCATATCCTTTTAACAGCGGAGTAAAAAACTGTATCCCGCAAAACGAAAAAAAGGTGTGAACAGATGACACTCAACGACATACAACCGGGGTTTGAAGAAGATATGGGTCTTCTCAAGGCGTCGACATGCCGTGAATATTCGGTTAATCCCGGCACCGTCGGCACGGGAAACCAGGTGCTCGCCATGGCTTACGTTCCGTACCAGGAATTTACCGATTATTTCACCTCTTACGCCGACGCTCTCGACAACGGCTCACTCTTTAAAAATCTGATAAAGACGTTTGACGGAAAAAGGGTTATAAAAAGATGAAGTCCGGTCAGGCAAAGCTCCTGAGAAAATTGATGGATGTTGATTTTGTGATACACGAGACCGTTCTATACCTTGACGGTCATCCCGGCAATCAAAGAGCTCTCGAATTTTATAAAAAAGCCGCCGCCGAGCAAAAGGAAATCTATAACCAGTATGTAACGCAGTACGGGCCTATAGTCGCGGAGGATGTCCGTCAGAATTCATGGACATGGATAGATTTTCCTTGGCCCTGGCAAAACGATAAGGAGGTAGATAATTAATGTGGGAATATGAAAAGAAGCTGCAGTATCCCGTAAATATAAAAAGGCCGAATCCGGCAATGGCCAAACTGATCATGACTCAATACGGAGGCCCGGACGGAGAAGCGGGCGCCGCGATGCGTTATCTTTCCCAAAGGTACACAATGCCCTATAAAGAAGTAATAGGCATACTTACCGACATTGGCACGGAAGAGCTTGCGCACCAGGAGATTGTCAGCACGATAGTTTATCAGCTCACCAGGAATCTTTCTCCCGAGGAAATCATGGCTTCCGGTTTTGATACCTATTTTGTCGACCATACCGTCGGTATCTACCCGGTAGCAGCATCCGGCGTACCCTTCAGCGCATGCGCCTTCCAGTCAAAGGGCGATGCGATAACGGATATTTTCGAGGATATGGCCGCCGAGCAGAAAGCGCGTACCACCTACGACAATATTCTCCGTTTGGCGGATGATCCCGACGTAATCGATCCCATTCGTTTTCTGCGTCAGCGCGAGGTAACGCATTTCCAGCGTTTCGGCGACGGGCTGCGCGTGATACAGGATAACCTAAACTCAAGGAATTTCTACGGTTACAATCCGGAATACGATCCATAATACCATTGTATTTAATGTCCACTAAATAAATCAAAAACCAAGCCGCGATGCGGCTTTCCCGGTTTTTTGATTTATTCAAATGCAAGGTTTTACATTAAACAATGTAAAAACCTTGCACTTGAATCCGGCATATTTATTATGCCGGATTTAGTGAGACATCAAAAAATGCTGTAAATTCATAAAAACTTCAGTTTTTATGAATTTATGCGGCATACGCCGCATGAACAAACCGTTATACGGTTTGTTCAGCAGACATTATTTATATCTATACCTATATGCGCGAAAAAAGCGGCAGTCTAAGGGCTCTGCCGCTTTTATATTATGTCTGTTATGTCAGCCGTCAAACCCCATCGCGGTTATATCCTGACAGTTCCATTCCTTTATGCTCTTCCAGATTTCATCGTTCGGCTGCGCCGCGATCATCCTGTCGCCGAAGCTCATATTGTTCATAAGCCCTTCTTTAAACTTCGCCTTCGAGGTCCAAAGGCCGAGGCTGGGCGAATCGATGAAATAAATTTCCTCCCCTTCGATTGTGTTGAATCCGCTCTTCAGGATGTCGGGATTGTATTTTTTCAACGCCTCTTCAATATCCATATATCCGTAGCCCACGCTTTCCGTTTCTTCACGGGTGAGATGACCCGGGGCATAGGTTATATTGAATCTGCCCTCCGACGAGCCGTGAATAAGATGAGCTGCGGCATGGGCAAGATCGTGTAGCTCCTTGTCGCCGTTGAACGCGTCAAGAGAACGGGGAGTGCCCTTGTACCCGTATTTCCGAATCATGCGGTCTACTTCAGGCTGTTCGCCGAAGCGCTCCACGCCCGGAGCGATGATTAAAAGCTCTCCGCCGTCGGCGATAACCTTGCGGGTGCGGTAAACCGCTTTATTGGCAACCCAGGTGCTGCGGAATTCCCTGCCGTCCATAAAGCAAACCGCTTTCTTTATTGGGCGGTCGAACATGAACACGGTTTTTTCTCTCGCGTAACGCGCCGCCTTCACGTATGTTTCGGTGTCGTCGCCCACATAAAGCCCCGTGGTTTTCAGCTCGTTGTTCTCTTCCCTGGATTTGACGATAAGAGCGTATACCGCGGGAACCTTCTTCATATATTTCGCTTCGGCGTAATTATAGCAGCCGCGAAGCGGTGTGATAACCTGTCCGAGGTTGTTTTCTATACCGCAGAGCGCTGCGGTGATATGCGAAGCGCATATCATTTTCTTGCCGCCGAGACCGATAAAATAGTTCTTATTATGGTTGGCAAAGCCCAGCACCTCATGGGGGACAACCTGTCCTATGTTGATGACGAGGTCATATTCTCCTTCCGTGACTTCCCTGTTGATCTCAACCGGAATAGGCCAGTCGGCAAGGCCTCCCGTGGCGTTTTTTACAAAATCGCCGCTTATTTCGCCCAATACGGCGCAGCCGTTTTTCCAATCGTGCTTCAATATCCGTTCCTCGGGAATATCCCCGAACATCCATCTGTTTTCTTCCGGGGTATGCGGCACATGCTGACCGAGCGTCGGTATTACCGTCGTTTCGCAGCCCGCGCCGAGGATATGATAGAGCATATTTGTCAATATCCCCGCTCCCGAATGAAATCTTGTTATATCCGGCGGCAAAAGCAGCGCTTTTTTCGGCCTTCCGTATTTTTTTACCGCCTCTTCCACAAGCCGCGTCATCATTTCATACTGCGCGTTGCTGTCGATAATACTGTTTTCCCTATAAAACCACATAGCCGTGTCCTCCGCTTATTTTGATTTTTTATGATTTACCATGCTTGCGACATATCCCGCGCCGAAGCCGTTGTCGATATTCACCGCGCATACGCCGCTTGCGCAGGAATTCAACATCGAAAGCAGCGCCGCCACTCCGCCGAAAGAAGCGCCGTAGCCGACGCTTGTGGGCACGGCGATAACCGGACAGTCGGCGAGTCCGCCGACCACGCTCGCCAGCGCGCCCTCCATGCCCGCCACCGCTATAATAACGTCCGCGCTCATAATTTCGTCAAGATATGAAAGCAGTCTGTGAAGCCCGGAAACTCCCGCATCGTATATCCGCGTCACCTTATTGCCGTATATCTCGGCGGTCAGCGCCGCTTCTTCGGCTATCGGCATATCGGCGGTCCCTGCCGATATCACAAGCAACTTCCCTTCGGTGTCGGGCGCGGGCTTTTCGCCTATATAACCTATACGTCCGATTTCGTAATAGGTGATCGGAACACGGCTTTTTATTTCTTCGGCGGCATCGGCCGCAAGGCGGGTGATTAAAATGCGTTTTTCGCCGTTTTGCAGCATTGCCGATACGATTTTTATAATTTGCGAGGCCGTTTTGCCTTCGCCGTATATGACCTCGTTCTGTCCCTGACGCAGAGCGCGGTGGTTGTCAAGCTTGGCGAAGCCCAAATCGGTAAAAGGCGCCGCCTTTAACGCAAGCACAGCGTCGTCCGCCGATATATCGCCCTTTGCCACACGCTCGAGAATACATTTGATTTCTTTTTTATTCATGACTCACCCTGATTTCGAATTTGGGATTGATGCTTTCCAAAAACGGTTTTAAGCGATTTATAATATCCGTTTTCATATCGTTTGCTTTATCCGCTTGCGCCTTCGTAAACTGCAGCCTTGCCGCGTCACGATTGATTCTCACTCTGAAATCGGAAAAGCCGAGCGAAAACAGCGTTTCTTCCGCTTTTTCGACACGCGATAGCATTTCCGCCGTTATTATATTCCCGGCATCTATACGCGTCGCAAGACAGGAATAGGCGGGCTTGTCCCATATCGAAAGCCCGGCTTCCCTTAATACGGCACGTATTTCTTTTTTTGTAAAGCCGCAAGCTCTGAGCGGCGAAACGACGGAAAGCTCCTTGAGAGCGCGCATACCCGGACGGTCTGCCGCATCGTCGGAGGCGTTTGTGCCGTCTATGACAAGCGTATAGCCGTCCGCCGCCGCTTTTTCAATAATCATTTTAAAAATAGCTTGTTTGCAGCAATAGCAGCGGTCGGAGGGATTTGTTGCGACACGCGGTACGGAGAGTATATCCGCATACAAAACCGTATTGTTTATACCCAAAAGCCTTGCCGTCGCCGTCGCGTCGTTGAATTCAAAGGCCGGCTGGAACGCCGTTTTTATATAATAAGGACGAATATCCGCTCCGAATTGCAGCCCGACATACAGCAGAAACGACGAATCCACACCGCCCGAAAACGCAAGAGCGCATTTGCGGTGCTGCCCGAAAAAATATTTTATGCCGTTTATCTTATCCGTAAGCCGCAATTCCGATAACCGCTCTGTCAAAAGCTTTGAGTTCAAATCATTTACCGAATTAATCATATATCAATACACATAAACACATATATACATACACAAATCCCCGCATACCTGTACGCTTTCGCCTGTCTGCCGATAATTAATGTCCACTGAATAAATCAAAACCAAGCCGCGATGCGGCTTTCCCGGCTTTTTGATTTATTCAAGTGCAAGGTTTTTATGATTTTATGCGGCATACGCCGCATGAACAAACCGTTATACGGTTTGTTCGGCAGACCTTAATTATAACCCATAAAAAGCGAAAAATCAATACTTTTTCCGTTTTTCAGACGCGGAGTAAACATATCCTCTTTTTAGCCATATACTCTTATATAGATACATAAAGGGGTGAATGCTATGAAAATATATATCGACAACGGATATAATCCCGTCAGTGCGGAAGCGGCGGACATTTTATACGAAACAGGGCTGAGGCTGGCGTCCGCGTTAAAGCCCTACGAAATCGAAACGCGCCTGTCTTATCCGGAAAACGGCGCAAAGCAGCCCGCCGTGAACTCGAATCAGTCGGCTTCCCATATAAATGAAGCCAACGACTGGGGAGCGGATTATTACATAGGCCTGCACATAAACTCATCTCCGGATAAATTTATAACCGGTACGGGTGTCGCGGTATACAGGTCTTCGCCGGAAATCGACGGCCTTGCATATTTTATACTGGAACGCATGGCTTCGGAAACCCGGCTTCAAAACCGCGGCGTGAGCGCGAGATCCGACTGTCTGCCTCTCAGAAAAGCAAAAATGCCCGCGGCTGTCGTGGATATAGGATACATAACCAACAAAAACGATTGCGCCGTAATGTCGGAACAGCCCGAGCTTATTGCGGAGCTTATCGCCCGCGGTATCGCGGAGGGTATGTCGGCAAACGACCGAACACCCGCGCCGCCCGAGCCCGCGGATACCGCACAAGGCGATACGCCGTCTTTCTTTCAGCTGTATCCCGCAGGTAAAAGGGATATATGCCGTCTGACAGTCAATGTTTATAAGGAAAACGCACCGCGCAAGCCCGTTGCCGACGCGAATGTAACGGTTTATCACGGCAAGGACGGAAAGCACACGCTCGTTTACCGCGGAGTTACCAATGCCGCGGGCGCGACCTTACCCATCGAGCTGCCCTGTTATTCCGACCGCTTTTGCAAAACGCCGGAAATGTTTTGCATATGCGTAAGGCATCATTGCTATATGCCGAAAAACCAATGGATTTATATCCGAAACGAGCGTACCCTGCGGCAAACGATCGATTTGACGGAAAGGAAAATTACCGGGCGGCGCAATTAACCGAATTCGGAAAGACGGTTTACCGCGACATAAATGCCGGATATTTTATACCAGGTGGCAAAATCGACCACTCCCGTTACGGGAAGATAAAATATCTGCTGAAAGGTGCTTACCGCGTTCTGAGTCTGGGGTCCGTAAATCCCGTCGACCCTGATCTTGGGTATCATCGGATAATTGTTTGAAATGCTGTTCAGCTGCACCTGTATGGTTCTGACATCCATCCCGGTGGAACCGACCTGGAGCGTTTCGCCGGGGTATGAAATCGGCACGCCCTGTACCTTTTCCGCCTGCGTAAGATAAACGCTCGCGCCGTAGTAGGTTCTCAGTATGGAAAGCGCGTCCAGCCCCTGGTCTCCCAGATTTTTGGAACCCCACTGCTCCATTCCCGCGCATCTCACGCGCGAGCCGTCGCAAAACTGCGTAAACAACGGCTGACGAATACCCGGTCTTGTGATGTAGGTGGAAAACACCTCGTCTACAATGTTCGAAATGCTATAATATATGTTCCGCCCGTAGTCAAAAAACTGATCGAACGCGGTGCTGTTGGTTATGGTAAAGTTATAGCCTCTGCCCCTGTACCATTCCGTGTACACGCGATTCAAAGCAAACGATATAATGGCGAGTATATTCGCTTTCATCGTCTCATAGGGCCAGGTGGAGTATATTTCGCAGCACGCGACGTTTGTTACGTAATCCTTAAAGGGAACCCATACGTTTCTTGCGCTCGTATCGTCGGGCCTGCCCAAATGAACCACCATAAATTCGGGGATAACCGGTTCGGGCAATACGATAAATCCGTTGCCGTCGGGCAGAGGCTTCACCTCGTCTTCGGGTATTTTCGGTGGAAAATCCCCCCATAGGGTATTCGGTTCGATCACTATCAGCTGCTCGGGCGGCGCTTCCGCAGCCGGAACGGCATTTAAACGCACGTTTTGAATTGCGGTTTGCGTCGGCAGCAGCTGAACGCCCTCTATAACCGTGCTTATATAGCCCGGCGCCGCAACGCCGATTCTGTATTCAGCATACGGCTTTATTTGAGAAGGCTCTTGCGAAAGCTCAATCGGCGGCGTTCCCAGCTCGACCGTAACGGTTTGTCCCGCGGGATCGGTGGTGAGCTCCTCTATGGTTTCATCCTGCCTCGCTATCGTTACCGTGGCCTCGGCGACAGGCTGAGCGTTCCTGAAAGAGGTTACGCTTACATTCAGAAAGCCGATGTCTGTGTTTAATAAATTGCCGTTCATAATAAAGATCGTTCCTTTCAGCGTTTAATTTTCAAATCGGCGGTTTGGCCGTCATACGGCGTTTTGCCGTCATACGGCGTTTTGCCGCTATGCGGCGGTTTTGCTGTCATACAGCGGTTTGCCGCTATGCGGCGTTTTGCCGCTATGCGGCGTTTTGCCGTCAAGCATATGCTTGCTTGCTTTTTCGCTCTGTTGCTCTCATATGAAAATTTTATGTTTGCCGCATTTTTAATATTACAAAATAAAGCCTTATGACACGGTCGGGCGGACCGCGGTGAAAGATAAAAAAGCAAAAGAAAGGCGGGTGCGAGCTCATGCGGAATTTTATGCCTGTTTATGCCGTTATAAGCATGGGCGTTGATATATGGATATACAGGAGCAATTTATAAGACAATTCCGTGCTTTCGAGCCGACGGAGAACATTGAAATAATAATAAAATATCACGGGGACCTAAACGAAATCGCCGCGCGTTTGGAAGCCGTGGCGGAAGAGCTGAATGAAAATTACGCAATAATCACCTTGCCCGTGTTCCGTATTCCGTTGATTATCGAAATACCGCAGGTCGAATTTTATGAGCTGCCCAAAACGGTTACATATCAGCTGCAAAGGAGCACCGACGTTACGGGCATAAGCCGAGTGCAGCAGGCAAACGGCTATAACCTTAAAGGAAGCGGAGTGCTTGTCGGAATAGTTGATTCGGGCATCGATTATACGCATCCGGACTTCCGCAACGCCGACGGCACCACGAGAATAATATACCTGTGGGACCAGACCGCCCGGGGCTCTCCCCCGACCGGATTCCGAAGCGGTCATCTGTATACGGAGGATGATATAAACACGGCGTTATCAAGCGACAATCCTCTGACCGTGGTACCGGAGCAGGATACCATCGGTCACGGTACGGCGGTCGCCGGAGCGGCGGCGGGCAACGGTGCGGCAAGCGGCGGCATAAATACGGGAACGGCGCCGCTCGCGGAGCTTATTGTTGTCAAGCTGAGCGGAGCGGCGGGTCCCGGCTTTTCCAAAAGCACGGAAATTATGCGCGGCGTAAAATTCTGTCTCGACATTGCCGAAGGCCTTGAACGATCAATAGCCATTAACATAAGCTACGGCACAAACGAGGGAGCGCACAACGGCAGCTCACTGTTCGAGACATATTTGAATTCCGCGGCGCAGCGCTGGAAAAATGTAATATGCGTCGCCGCGGGAAACGAAAGAAGCGCCGGGCACCATTACGCCGGTTTAATCTCACAGGGAGAACAGCTCGTTATCGAATTCGCAGTAGGAGAAAATATCAGACAGCTTTACCTTTCCTGCTGGAAAAACTTTGCCGATACGTTTCAGGTCGAGCTGATAGCGCCGTCGGGAAGCTCGTCGGGTATCATATCCCCCTTAAATCGCGTGACGCGCGTCGTGCTGGATAACGTAAGAGTTATTATGCTGTACGGTCAACCGAATCATTATAATATTAATCAGGAAATTTACATAGCTCTTGAGGGTATAACCGGACCCATTCGTTCGGAAATATGGAAGCTTGTTTTTACCGGAACAAATATTGTGGACGGGAGCTTTAACATATGGCTGCCGATGACGGATATGGTTACCGAACGCACTTCGTTTCTTGTCCCGAGCCCTCTCAGCACCATTACCATACCCGCAACCGCTTACAGCGTCATAGGTGTCGGCGGTTATTCGACGTTTCAAAATACATGCGCGTTTTTTTCCGGTATGGGATTTACTTATATGACATACGGGCAGAAGCCGGACCTGATCGCGCCCGCGGTGAACGTCGTGTCCACCGCAACAGGCGGAGGCTACGACAGCTTTACGGGAACAAGCATAGCCGCTCCCTTTGTAACGGGAGCTTCCGCCTTGATGATGGAGTGGGGTCAGGTACGCAACAACGACTCGTTTCTTTACGGTCAGCGCGTCAAGTCCTTCCTCTGCAGGAACGCCACAAGGGATTTTCCGATCGATTTTCCCAACCCGGCATGGGGGTACGGCGTTTTGAATCTTGCCGCTACGATGGATAATCTTGTTGAATTCAACCAGTAAGGGGGTGCATTTTTATAGAAGAAATAATTGAGAACGAGCGTAATCAAGAGCTGCTTCGGAGACTTCTGTACGATGACGCGACCGTGGATTTTATAATTCGCAGAAACAAAATAACGGAGGAACTGATAAAAAACTATGAAATCGCCGTGGCTTTTGTTGTAAGCGGACGGTATTTAATCGCCTATGCCACCGAGGAAGTATATAATGAATTCAACAAGCTGCTCGGCGTGGGCGTAATCAGCAGCGGATCCATTGTAATGGGCTTGCTCGACAGAGCCGGCCTTGAATCGAGCGGTATATTGCAGGTTCACCGTCAGCCCTTCCTCGATCTGCGGGGTCAGGGGGTTATAATCGGCTTCGTTGACACCGGTATCGATTACACGCAGGAGGTCTTCCGTTATGAGGACGGCAGCAGTAAAATTCTGTATCTGTATGATCAGACCGTCGAAGGACCTCCTCCCCCGGATTATTATTTGGGTACCGAATACACAAACGAGCAAATAAACACAGCGTTAAGCAGCGATAATCCCTCGCTTATTGTACCCGAAACGGATACCTCCGGTCACGGTACCTTTTTGGCGTCTGTCGCCGCTGGGCGTGAAGTCGGCGATTTTATCGGCGCGGCTCCCGACGCGGATATAATCGCGGTAAAGCTGCGCAGAGCAAGACCTTATTATTTAAAGCTGTTCTCTGTGCCCGAAACGCAGGAAAACGCCTACGAATCCAACGCGGTTATTTTAGGCATTGAGTATATTCTTCAGAGAGCGTTTAGCCTCAACCGTCCGGTTGTGATATGCCTTGGGCTCGGTTCAAATTTCGGCAGCCACGACGCCTATTCGATTTTTGAAAGCTATTTAAATAACATTTCAAAATTAACGGGGGTGTGCCTGTGCATAGCGGCGGGAAACGAAAGCCAGGCGAGACATCATACCGACGGCGTTATCGCCGCAGCCGGGGAAACCTTTAATATTGATATTAAGGCCGGCGAAAACGCGGGAGATATTTTTTTATCCGTATGGACGGGTGTTTCGGACAGGGTATCCGTATCCGTCCGCTCGCCTACCGGGGAGCTGGTTCCCCGGGTGCCGGCAAGGTCCGGTATGACAACCAGAACCCCCTTGATTTTAGAGGATTCGTCCGTTGAAGTTACGTATTTTTTTCCCGTCGAGGGAACAGGCGGTCAGCTGTCGGCCGTCAAAATTATCAACGCTACATCGGGTATATGGACGGTGACCGTCCACGGGGATTTGATACTGGACGGAAGATTCCATTCGTGGCTGCCGTTGACCGGTTTTGTCAGCCCCACGGTTGAATATCTTGCCGCGAATCCCAATTTTACCATTACGGTACCGGCGACGATGGACGGCGCGATAATCTGCGGAGCGTATAATTACAGAACCGGCGGCCTATACTCCATGTCCTCATGGGGACCGACGCGAACCGGGTATCTTGCTCCCGACCTTGTCGCTCCGGGCGTGAATATCAGCGGATTTTATCCGTACGGGCCGGGAACCATGGACGGCACCAGCGTGGCGACCGCAATCACCTCCGGCGCCGCTGCTCTTATGCTGCAATGGGGTATTGTCAAAGGCAACGACGTCGCGCTCAGCACATATCAGATACGGGCGTATCTTGTCCGCGGCTGCGACAGAAGCGAAAGCATGGCTTATCCCAACAACCGCTGGGGTTACGGCAGCCTGAATCTGTACAGATCATTTCAGCTGATGCGCGAAATATAAACAGAAAACCAATATATGCAGAAAAAAAGCGAGTCCTTACCGACCCGCTTTTTTATTTAATGTCCGTTGAATATATCAGAAGCCGAGCCGCGATGCGGCTTTTCCGGCTTTTTGAACAAACCGCAAACGGCTTGTTCGGCAGACGGTATTTATATCAATTTTATTTTGTAAATTCCAGCTTATCCGCCTGACTGAAATCACTCATATCGTACGAAGCTACGGCTCCGTAACCGCCCGATATCACAATATACAGATAATCGCCGATATACAAGCTGCGGATTCCGTTATAATACCAGTAGTAATATCCCTGTTCTCCGTTTTCATCGCCGAAATTTATAACCTTTTTAAGCTCAAAGCCGTTTTTACTGTCATATGAATATACATAATAAGCGTTTTCGGCGGGGAAAGCGATAAGATTCTTTTTGCTGTCAATGAGTATTGCCTTGTGGTTGTAAGACGCTTCGGAATAGAAAACCTTTTCGACCACAAGCTTTTGTACCTCGCTGACATCGGCGGGGTCGGATACGTCGAACATGGAAAGCTTGAGATAGCCCACCGAGCCGTTTTCATCCGCGTCCATTCCGAGACCGAAAAGAAGTCCGTCGTCAAACGGGTGCAGGTAGTTGGAAAAGCCCGGAATTTTTAACGCCGAAAGTATTTTGGGGTTCCGAGGGTCGGTAAAATCAGCCGTGAAAAGCGGATCAACCTGTCTGAAAGTCACAAAATACCCGACATCTCCGTCAAAGCGCACCGAATAAACTCTCTCATCATTGGCGAGTCCTTCTATCTTACCCACGACCTCAAGCTCCCGGTTTAACACATAAACCGAATTGGACTGTTCGTTCGAAAACGATACGGTTTCGTTATACGCGGCTTCCGTTGCGCTTTTATCGTTATAGGTATAGGTATAGCTGTCAACGGTGGTCACCATTCTTAAATAGCCCTTGTATTCATCCATGGAAAACTGATTCAACACATTGCCGTTTACCAAGCCGGAAGCGGCGAAAACCACTTTGCCGTCCTCGAGCGTGTAACGCTGAACAAGGGTTTTCATCGTATAGACGGTGGTGTTGCCCTCGGTAACGTATTCGGGGGCGTATCCCGCTATATAAAGGCTTTCGGTATTCGCATATACGGATGTCACGCTGCCCACCGACGCCGCGGTGGAGGTGATTTCCGCTTTAACGGTGTCGATGCCGTTAACGATAATATAAGTCATGGAATCGTATACAGGACATAACGTAATGCTCTCCGGCGTTATCAGGGAAGCCGTATCATCGGTATAAACCGAAGGGACGAAGGTTTGCGGATTATTTATATCGATATCGCCGTAAAAATAATGCTGGGACACAAGGTAAAGAGTGCCGCCTATCATTCTGCTGGTTACCGAATATCCGTCCTGACCGATGCTTGCTATAAATTCGGGGGATGCTTTATCGGTTATATCGTATATATCCGCGCAGACGCGGTTTGTATTGTAATAATATCCGTAATAATACGCCGTGCTTTCCGTTTCCGTTTCCGTTTCCGTTTCCGTGTTGGGATCGGTAGGCTTTATTTCGTATTCACCGTTTCCGGTTTCATCGGCATCGCCGGCTTCGGCGGCTTCGCCGGCTTCTGCGGTTTTGTCGGATCCTTTGGCGTCGTCGCCTGCATAATCCGTTTCCGGAACGGGTTCGGTATAGCCGTAATCGGTATCGCCGTTTTTATCATATATACCGTATGAGTACACGTTTTTCATAACTATCAGTCTTGTCGGAGTGACGTAAATGTCGCCGGCATACGAATAGCTGTAACCATTCTGATCGTCTTGACCGCTTATTTCGGCGGTATTGATTTTAGAAACAAGCGTCAGTCTGCCGTTTTCGGCCTTAACGATATAGATAAACGAATCGGAT
>JAQVQF010000186.1 GCA_028701715.1 Eubacteriales bacterium
ATTGATAACTCCTTTACAAAACGTAAAGTATAACTGCCGATTTAATGTTTTACGATTTAACGCTTTAACGTTTTAATGTTTTTAGAGAATAAAAAGAAAAAGCTTTACGACTTTTTCTTTTTGGTGCCGGTGGCGGGACTTGAACCCGCACGTCCTTGCGGACAACAGATTTTGAGTCTGCCTCGTCTGCCGATTTCGACACACCGGCGTATTTAAGAATTACCGCTATTGTCAGTGTGCATTCATCCTATAATGAACATTGTGCAAAAGCTTTAGCTTTTGCGCGAACGCACTAATCGAAGTTTTTATAACAGCCAACGACAGCGTGCGTTCATCTTATAATGAACATTGTGCAAAAGCTTTAGCTTTTGCTCGAACGCACTAATCGATGCTTTGATAACAGCCAACAACAGCGTGCGTTCATCTTATAATGAACATTGTGCAAAAGCTTTAGCTTTTGCTCGAACGCACTAATCGATGCTTTGATAACAGCCAACGACAGCGTGCGTTCACCTTATAATGAACATTGTGCAAAAGCTTTAGCTTTTGCGCGAACGCACTAATCAATGTTTTAATAATAACCAACAATAGCGTGCGTTCATTATATCATCTGTTTTTGATAATTTCAAGCCCTTTTTTTACTTTATTTTTTTATGGGATGTATAAAACCGCCAATAGTGAATATAGTAAAATCAATCGGTAATAATGAAATAAAAGGAAAGGTAATAATATGAAAAAAATTTTTATTGTTATTCTCGTGCTTTCATTGCTTGCTCTGCCCGTCATGGCGCTTGAGGAATCGGCGCTGCTATCCCGCGGGAAATCCTATACCCTTGTGACACCGGCAAGCATTGCATATCCCGACGATGACAGCTTTAAATTGACAAACGGAGAAAAGGGCGAGCTTGTGGAGGGCTATTACTACAAAAGCGACGCGTATTTGGGCTTCAACCAGGCGGGAAAGGATGAAAACGGTGATTTTGTTATCATACTCGATCTCGGATCCGATTATAATAACATTAAAACCTTCGTCCTCAGCTATCTTACCGAAACCGACGTCGGAATATACGCTCCGCAATCATACACAGTATATATAGCGGACGAAGCCGAGGGAGTGTATACTCTTGTCGGCACGGAGGTTATCGAAGAAAGCAAGCAAGCCGGTGTCGCGTTGACGAATACCGCCGTAATTGAGGCGCCCGAGAACGTAAGCGGTCAATATATAAAGTTTGTAATTCATCATCTGGAGCCTTTTGATAACGAAGGCACAAGCGTCACCGCAGGCTGGACCTTTATTGACGAGATAGAGGTTTATTCGTCCACGCCGGTTTCGCAAACGGGCGAAGGCGGCACCGCCGCTCTGATAATTCTCGCCATAATGTCCGGTTCGGCATGGCTGGGCATAAAATTCAAAAAACGTATCTGACAAGAAGCATACCGTATCGGAAACAGTTGAAGTTGAAGTTGAAGTTGAAGTTGAAATTGCTATGTTAAAATATACAACGGCGGCCGCAAGACCGCCGTTGTATTTATTGCGTTTGCACATAATAAAAACGAGTGCCAAAAAATCTGTAAAAATCTTCCCTTTTTTTAAGAAAAAGTATTGACAATTGCTTAAACGGATGCTATTATATGCTCAGTTAGCAAATGCACGTCATGAGTGCTAACAGCGAAAAGGAGCGAACATGAAAATGGAGCTTACCGAAAGGAAGAAGAGAATACTGAAGTCCATAGTGGATTCGTATATCGAATCGGGCGAGCCGATAGGTTCGAAATTTCTCACGACCAGCTATGATTTTTCCGTTTCACCGGCGACTATAAGAAACGAAATGAGCGAGCTTGAGGACATGGGTTATCTCGAACAGCCCCATACGTCCGCCGGCCGCGTTCCTACTTCGCTGGGCTTCAAGACATATGTTAATTCGCTGATGGAAAAATACTTCCTGACAATGGAAGAGCTGAGCGTTCTCGACGAGCTTACTTCATTTAAGATAAACGAACTCAACCGAACCCTTGAGCAAGCCAGCAAGGTTATCAGCCGTCTTACCAATTACACCTCGTTTTCGGTGCTCCGTTCCCCGGAGGACATGGCGCTCAGATACGAAACCCTGCTTATTGACGCGGCAAGCCTGCTTATCGTTATGATATGCGAGAACGACATCGTCAAAAGCTCGCGGGTGAAGGTCAGCCTGCCTGTCGACGAAGCCGCGGTAAAAGCGATTCAGGACGCGCTCAACACAAATCTGATCAAAAGACACGCGGATGATATCACAATGCCTGTTTTTATGGCTTTTGAAAAGGCTCTCGGCAAATATGCGCATTTCGCATCCGACTGCGTTAAGGCCGTATATGAAATGCTCTCCGCAGACAGCAAAGAGCATGTCCATGTGGATGGTGTCACCAAGCTGCTTTCATACCCGGAATATTCCAGCGTTTCCAACGCCAAAAGCGTGCTTGCGATTATCGAAGAGCAGAACAAGCTCATAGAGCTGCTTTACGGATTGAGCGAAGATAAGCAGAATTTATATATCAGCGACGACGAAAGCGACGGCATTCTCCCCGCAAAGGACACAAGCTTTGTGTTTCACCCGATAACCTACAACGGAAAAACCGTGGGAGCTATCGGAGTTATAGGTCCGAAACGGATGGATTATAAAAAAGTTATAGCCAGCTTAAATTATCTTGCTTCGGGAATAAGCATAGAGCTGAACGAAAAGAAGCGAAAAGGCGAGCCGGAAACGATCCCGAGGCCCGGGCATGAGCTTTAGCTTTTATTCAGGAAATAAATAACACGGGAAAGGCATGGTATAATCAGATTCAATGAAAAAGGAAATCGATAACGAAATCAAAAAAGACGGGAATTCGGAAAAAAACGTTCCGCCGGATACGGAAAACGAGGCGATACCCGAAACCGAACAGAACACGCGGACGGATTCCGAAGACGCAGAAGGCGTAAAAAACGAAAAGCAGGAAAAGGAAACGCCCGCGGGCGCCGACGACAAAGCCGGTGCCGAAACCGGCGCAGCCCGTGAAAAGGATTCGCAAAGCAAGCCGCTTGCGGAGCTTAACGAAAAATATATACGCCTTTACGCGGAATACGAAAATTACAGAAAGCGCAGCGAAAAGGAAAAGAGCGAATCGTTCCAGGCGGGCATAATATCGGCTGTATCCGCATTTGTGCCGCTTTTGGATAATCTCGACAGGGCGTTAACCTTTGAACCGGAAAACGAAGGACTCATACTGCTGTGCAAGCTTGTCAACGAAATCTTTGATAAGCTCGGCATAAAGGAAATCGAAGCCGACGGAAAGCCCTTTGATCCCAATCTGCACAACGCGATTATGCACGAGGAGGACCCCGAAAAAGGCGAAAACACCGTTTCCCTGACCTTTCAAAAGGGTTATACCCTAAACGGTAAAATCATACGACACGCCGTCGTGAAGGTCGTTAACTGACACAACCGATTTTTCTGCTTATATTACAGAAATAAAAATATATATAAAATTACGGAGGAAAACAAAATGTCTAAAATAATAGGTATAGACTTAGGCACCACCAATTCATGCGTCGCCGTTTACGAAGGCGGCGAACCCATCGTCATCCCCAACGCCGAAGGCGCCAGAACAACCCCTTCGGTGGTCGCTTTTTCCAAATCGGGCGAAAGAATGGTCGGACAGGTCGCCAAGAGACAGGCGATTACCAATCCGGAAAGAACCATCAGCTCCATAAAGAGAGATATGGGCACCGATAAGAA
This sequence comes from Eubacteriales bacterium, assembly GCA_028701715.1. Classification (GTDB taxonomy): domain Bacteria; phylum Bacillota; class Clostridia; order Oscillospirales; family CAG-382; genus UBA1206. The sequence goes on from JAQVQF010000186.1 coordinate 3,753, forward strand.
GGTAAACATAGACGGTAAGAATTTCACACCGCAGGAAATTTCGGCGATGATATTGCAGAAGCTTAAAACGGACGCGGAAGCTTATCTCGGAAGCAAGGTGGAAAAAGCGGTTATAACCGTTCCCGCATACTTTTCCGACGCTCAGCGTCAGGCAACCAAGGACGCGGGTAAAATCGCAGGTCTTGAGGTTCTCAGAATAATTAACGAACCCACCGCCGCGGCTCTTGCCTACGGCATGGATAAGGAAATCAACCAAAAAATAATGATATTCGACCTCGGCGGAGGCACCTTCGACGTTTCCCTGCTTGAAATTTCGGACGGGGTTTTCGAGGTTCTGGCAACCGCCGGCAACAACCGCTTGGGCGGCGACGATTTCGA
>JAQVQF010000187.1 GCA_028701715.1 Eubacteriales bacterium
TCTTAACGGAAGTATACGCCTTGACAAGAGCTCTTATGTTCTTCGGCGTAAGCTTTCTGTGAAAGCCGAAAACCTCCACGGTGTTCAGCTTATAGCCCGCGTCCGGTACAAGCCTGGTTTCCATGCCGCGGGACGTACCGCCGAATTCAACGACCGCTCCGCTGTCTCTTTTTTCTATCTCCTTCGCTATGGCGATCGCCGGGTTTATATGTCCTCCGGTTCCGCCGCCGCATATTAAGTATTTCATTCGTGACTATCCCTTTCGCACACATTTAATACGATATTTGCGCGGTCGTTCGGACTGTTAAAACGCTAAACCGCTAAACCGCAAACTCGCCGTTTGAAAGCCTCAATTCTTATCTCTCAAACATCCCATAAATACGATGTTTGCAGTGGTTTCGCCGAAGGCGAAATTGTAGTTGTTCAAACTGTAAAGCTGCAAACTCGTTGTTTAAAAGCTTTAGCTTTTAAACGTCCCCTCTCATGGTATACGAATATCGCGATATCGAAAGCACCAGCCCCATTTCGACAAGCGTTATAAGCAGCGCGGAGCCGCCGCAGCTTATAAAGGGCAGGCTTATTCCCGTCGACGGTATGGTATTGGTTACAACGGCTATATTGAGAATAACCTGAAGTCCCATTTTAACCATAAGCCCCGACACCACAAGCTGGCAGAAGCGATCCTTGCAGTTTTTGGCTATATAAAAACCCCGCATTATCAGCGCGGCAAACAAACAAATGACAATAAAAGCTCCGGCAAAGCCCATTTCCTCGCACAATATAGAAAAAATATAATCGTTTTGCGGTTCCGGAAGATATCCGTGCTTTTCCATCGATTGTCCGAGCCCCACGCCCCACAGCCCTCCCGACGATATGGCGAACAGCGATTGCGAGGGCTGCCATCCGGCATCCCCCGTGGCGACGTCTTTCATATACGAAAACGGATCCTTCCATACGAGAAGACGATTGTAAACATGCCCCAGCTTTTCCTGGACGAAAGTCCAGCCGGTTATGGTATCGACGTTGGTTATCACAAAAGCCGCCGATGCGAAGCCCGCTCCGCCGATAGTGCCGAGCCATTTCATGCTCGACCCGCCGAGGAACATCATAAAATAAATAAGCAGCACCGTTATGATAATTGCGGAAAGATGGCTTTGAAAATAAAGCAGTATGACGCTGGGTACCATAATCACAGCAAACGGCAGAATTCCGAAACGGAAGGTTTTTATTCTCGCCTGATTGTCGCTTATATATTTTGCGCACACCAGAATCGTCATAAATTTTAATATTTCCGAAGGCTGAACGCTGAACGGACCGATATTTATCCACCTCTGCGCGCCGTTGCCGATAAAGCCCATGAGAACCACCGCCACATTGAGAGCGACGGCTATGAAATAGCCTATCCAGGTGAGCTTGAGCACGAACCTGTGACGGATATATTTGGAAATAACCATCATGGTTATCAGACCGATAACCACATATTGTATCTGCTTTTTGGCGAAATAATAGCTGTCATGGTACCACGTTCTGGCATAAGCATAGCTTGCGGAAAAAACCATAATCGACCCTATGCATACCAGCGCGATGACAAGGAACATAAAGGGTCTGTCTACCTCGCCTATCCAGCGTATCAGCACACCTTTTTGTTTGGTTTCTTCGGTAAATTCGCCTTTATCCTTTTCGGGGGACACAAGCCGCTTTTCTTTCATGCTTAATCCTTATATTGTATAATATATATAATATGCCAGCGCGGAAACCGCCACGGTTATGCCCAGGCATAATGCCACAATAGTCACTTCCGACATTCCGCACAGCTCAAAATGATGATGTATGGGCGCCATCTTGAAAAAGCGCTTTTTTCTGCCGGACAGCTTATAAACCGTCACCTGAATAATATCCGATAAGCCTTCGATAACATAAACGAGCCCGATAAGCACCATAAGCAGGGGGCTGCCTATCCTCATGGCGCATACGACGAGCATGCTGCCCAAAAACAGCGAACCCGTGTCTCCCATGAATATTTTGGCGGGATGAAAGTTAAATATCAAAAAGGCCGCGAGAGCTCCGCCGAGAGCGGCTTCGGTTATATAAATATCCTTAAGCCCCTCACGGGTGCCGATAATAAAAAACAACGCCGCAATGACGAAAGCAACGCTCCCCGCCAGACCGTCAAGCCCGTCGGTAAGATTAGCGCTGTTAATCATATATATAATAATCAACGCTGTCAGGATATAGTAAAACGCGCCCAAATCCACTGTTCTGCCGATGAACGGTATGGTCAGCGTGGTGTCTATGCAGTCGAACAATTTAAGCGACGCCAGATACGCTCCCGTGACGGCAAACTGCAAAAGCAGCTTATGCCTTGCTCTCAAGCCCCTGTTGCGCTTTTTAAACAGCTTCACATAATCGTCTATATAGCCTATTCCGGCGTTTAAAATAACAAAGCACAGATTGATCGGAAAAAATATGCTCGTTTTATTGTAAGCTCCGCTTAAATACAACGCCGCTACTGTAAGCAGGGTCGCCGTTATAAAGAACAGCCCTCCCATAAGCGGGGTGCCTTCCTTGGCTTTATGCCAGTTGGGTCCTATTTCAAGTATCCTCTGTCCCAGCTTGATTTTTCTGAGTATAGGAATAAATATTTTGTACAGTATAAAAGCGATCAAAAAGGATGCCGTAAACGCAACAACCGTAATTCCGTAACTCATAATGCCGCTTCCTTTATTATGTCATCGATATGTATTCGTCTTGAGCCTTTAAACAGTATAATATCTCCGGGTTTTAGCAGAGAGCCAAGCAGCGCCGCCGCCTCATGCTTGTTTTCCGTGTCAAACGCATATACATTTTCTCTGTCGCGCAGAGCGGATTTGCACAAAGAGGCGAAGCTGCCCACAAAAATAATTATATCCGCCGTTTCCGCCGCAAGGAGCGCGTTATCCGCATGAAAACGATTTTCAAGGTCGCCCAGTTCAAGCATATCGCCGAGCACCGCTATTTTTCTGCCGGGTTTTGATCCAAGCACTGCAAAGGCCGCTTTCATGGATTCCGGGGAAGCGTTGTAGCAGTCGGCTATAACGGTTATTCCGTTTTTTATGTATATCCTCTGCCTGTCGCCTGTCGGTGAAAAGCGTTCGAGCGCCTCCGCCGCTTTTCCCGGCTCCGTTTTGCATAGAATGCCCGCGGCAAACGCATAAAGCGAATTTTTAACATTATGTAAGCCTTCGGCCGGAAGGACTACACGCTGTCTTGAATTGCCCCACACCGCGTCAAAAACGGTCTTTCCGTCAAAGGCTTGTATGTTTTCCGCCCTGAAATCGCTGTCTCCGTTTGTGATCCCGCAGTAAACCGTTTTGTTGTAAAGCTTATTTTTTAATGAATACTCATATTCCGAATCCCCGTCGAGTATAACGACGTTAAAATCAGCGTTAGCGTTAACGTTAGGGTTAACGTTGGCATTTACATTTACATTTACATTTCCGCTTTGCTTTTCCATCCCGGAAAGGATGTCGAATTTTTCCTTTATCAGGTTTTCCCTGCTGTCCAGGGCTTCAAGGTGAGAGCTGCCGATGTTTGTTATTATGGAAACGGAGGGCTTAACAAGCTTTGATAGAGCGGCTATTTCGCCGCGTTCCGACATTCCCAGCTCAAGCACCGCGTATTCGTCCTCTTTATTCACCGACATAACCGAAACCGGCACTCCGAGCAGACTGTTGGAATTGCCTTTTGTTACATAGGTGTTATACTGCGCGTTAAGCACAAGCCCCGTCATATCCTTGACGGTGGTTTTTCCGACGCTGCCCGTAATCGCAATAACCTTAACCGCGGGTATTATTTCGTTTCTGTAATATGCCGCGATATCATAAACCGCCCGTTTTGTGTTTTTTACAAAAACAGTACCCGGGATAAAGTATTCCTCTTTACTGACAAGGCATACACAGCCTTTGGAAACAAGCTCGCCGACAAACAGATGTCCGTCTGTGTTTTCACCGGGGATAGCGGCAAACAAGCCGTTTTCCTCCCACCGCCTGCTGTCGGTGAACACACCGGTTATGATTTTTTCAGGGTTTCCTTTGTATTCGCCGTTGGCGGCCTTTACCGCGGCTCTGACGGTTATCGGTATCATC
>JAQVQF010000021.1 GCA_028701715.1 Eubacteriales bacterium
AATCAAGGCGATATGCCTTAAAACAAATGATTTTCGCTCGATATCAGCGGTTCTCACCGCGCTTTTTCAAAAAAGACGCTTGAATTGTATTATACCTGTCTGGAAATCAGTTTTTTAGAGGTTACCTAAAAATAAACTGATTATAAAAAACCGCCGGAAAAATCCCGGCGGTTTTTAATATGAATAGCTAAACGGTTTATTTTCTTTTAATGACCGCGATGCCTGCGAGAGCTATAACGGAAAGTATGGCAAGAGCTGCGAAACCGGTGTCGCCCGTTATGGGAGTGCCGCCTTCGCTGGTTTCGTTGTCGGAAATATCAGCAGAGGGTTCTTCCGATGTTTCGACCTCAACCTGCGTGTAGACTTCGATTTCGGAAGTCCAGAGGAAAGCGCCTGTTCCGGTATATATCACTTTAACATATCTCGCTTCAGCGTTTGTGTCTACCGTAAATTCATAGACAACCCATCCTCCTTCTTCTCCGTATACGGGAGTAAGGTCGGTGCCTTCAACTTTTTGCACGGAGGTGTAGTCCGATCCGTCGGTTGAATACAGGAATTCGACCGCGTCGGTTGTCGGGCTGGCGATACCCCATCCGTTGTTGCCGATTAGGTCGGCATAAAAACCGGATATGGCGGTTACTTCGCCGAGATCTATAACAACCTCAACGCTCTGAGCGGAAAAGCCGGATATAATATCTGTGCTGCCGCTATCTTCACGAAGTTTTACTCCGTCGGTAAGCTTGATGCCGTTATCGTCCCAACCGTCATCGCGCAGCGAGGTTTCGGAAACAGTGTAGGTTTTATCGATAGCAATGTTTACGACAGTGGTTTCCGTGGGGATTTCCGTGGAAGTTTCGCTGCTGGATTCTTCGGGATCCAGAGGTTCACCGGTATCCGCCGCATAATTTGCCGCAACCTCTGCCGCGGTGAGAGCTCTGTCATAGAATCTGAAGCCCGCAAATTCGGTGTTGTGGCTTCTTGATGCGTCCTCATGTCCGAAATAGAAATTATCAACCGTAAAAGCGGTAGTCGGAGTGACCGACTGAAGAAGCACGCCGTTGACGTACATGCAGCAAACGCCGGCGTCAAGGTCGTAGGTGATGGTAACGGTGGAATCCTTGAAATAATCTTTATCGGCTATTTCCACCTTGGGTCTCGCGTTGATGCCGTCCTTGAATTCCACATAAATCAGAGGAAGAGCCGTGAGCCTTATGAACGTCGAATAGTTATCATTTGCGCAGTTCATGTATGTACCGTATTGCGTACCCAGCACTTCCGTGTTTTTAATAACCATTTCAGTGGTGAACTTGCCGCTTGAAATAAGAGAAACAATAGCGCTGTCGAACTGTACCTTTGTGGCTTTGTTCATGAACACGCCGTTTTCGTCGTCGAAATAATTGTTCTCTTTGTCAAGGGAAGAAAGATCGATATTAACGTTCTTACCGGAGGCGTCAAGCCAGGTATTGCCGTCTTCGGAATGATAGCCTGCGGTGTAGAAAGCCGCCAATCCGTCGGTAACATAATCGCTGATGTCGGGGGCCGAGGTATCGGCGGAAGCGGACAGTACCAAAGCGGTGGCGATCCCCGCTACCATACAGAGAGACAGAATAATCGCTAAGAGTTTTTTCATGGTTTTCATCCTTTCTGTATTTTAAGTCATGTATCCATTTTGACTATATCATTATAGAGGCATTATGTGTTTTTGTCAATATTTATTTCATAAAATCAACTAAATATTTTAATGGAATATTAATCTTAATAGAATCTTCAGAGTTTATAAAGCTCCCGTTACTTGAATTGTTATACTCAAGGGATTATAATATTACCGAAATCAGGTGATATAATGACAAGAACTCCGTTAAAAGAAAGAAAAATGCCCGACTATACGCGAGGCGAGGAAATAATGAATATGGTGACGCACATTGTGGGCGGCTCCGCGGGTGTTATAATCCTTATTGCGAGCGTCGTCGTATCTTCTCTCGGCGGAAATCCCTGGGCGATAGTATCGTCCGCCATTTACGGCTTTTCCATGGTCGCGCTTTATACCGTATCAAGCGTATATCACGGACTGCACCTCAACATGGGCAAGCGCGTAATGCAGGTAATAGACCACTGTACCATATATATGCTTATCGCCGGAACGTATACTCCCATTCTTCTCGTCGGCATACGTCCGGTACACCCTGTAACGGCTTGGATTATTTTCGGCGCGGAATGGGGACTCGCGGCGCTCGCCGCGACATTAACCGCGATAGATCTTAAAAAATATGTAAAGTTTTCCATGGCGTGCTATATAATCATGGGCTGGATGGTGGTGCTGAACATAAAACCCGTGGTTGAAGCAATGACATGGAGCGGCTTTGCTTGGTTGCTTGCGGGCGGCGTTTCATATACCATAGGCGCGGTGCTTTACGGTATAGGCAGGAAAAAGAAATATTTTCATTCGGTATTTCATATTTTCGTAAATATAGGAAGCCTGCTTCAGGCTGTAAGTATTATCTTCTATATATTGTAGATATTACAGCAGACAACCTAAAATGTTCCCCGCTGTACCGCCGTACCGCTGTACTGCCGTACCGTTGTACCGCCGTACCGTTGTACGGCGGGGTTTTTTTATCGCATAAAATTATTTAAAAAATATTGTTTTAGCCCTTGACAAACGCAAACTAATGTTTATAATATAATAGTGTTCAATGAATACTATTGTCAATGTATAAGGAGGGTGCTTGTGAACGCGCAATATAAAAAAGGCGTGCTGGAACTGTGCGTGCTGTCGCTGCTCAAAAAGCATGACCGCTACGGATATGAAATATCGGAATCCCTTTCCGCTCATATCGACATAGCCGACGGCACGGTTTATCCTATTTTAAGAAAGCTGAGGGATGACGGTCTGCTTACAACCTATCTGCAGGAAGAAAGCGGAGGTCCGCCGCGAAAATATTACTCCCTTACAAAACTCGGGCGGGAAACATTTGAAAAGGACCGTGCCGAATATATAAGCTTTGCGAATGTTGTGTCAGCACTGCTCGAGGACTGATTTATTTTAACCCATATTAAATGAAAGGAATGACTTTTATAATGAAAAAAACCGAATATTTAACTTCGTTGCACAATGAGTTGGAAAAGAAAAACATACCCGAAGCCGATGATATTATCGCGGAATATGAACAGCATTTTTCCTTTAAAACGGCGGACGGTTATACTGAAGAAGAAATTTCCGCAAAGCTCGGTGATCCGGCAACGCTTGCCGCGCAATATGAAAACGGCACAAAAAGCACAAACGGCAAAGCCTCTTACGGCAGGAAAATAACGGTTGCGGTCGGTTTGATGTTTTCAGATATCTTCGCGGGTGTATTTTTCGTATTGCTTTACGCTTGGGAATTAATGATGACGGTATTATCGCTGACCTGCGCCGTCATAGCCGCTTGCCTGTTCGGCGGTCTTAATATCTGTTCGCTGCTGCCTCCCATACCTTATTGGTGCGGTGTAATCTTTGCTCTTTCCTTTTTTGCGTTCGCCGTGTTTACCGCAATGTGCTGTATATATTTTGCCGCTTTTATCGGCCAGCTTATACGCTCTTACGGTCGATTTCATCATAATACTTATGCCGCCGCTTCCGGGAAAGCGGTTCTCCCCTCCTTGGCGATTAATCCCCGCCTTTCCGCAAAAGTCAACAGACGGTTACGGACTGTTACGCTGATATCTCTTGCGGTATTTGCCGCGTGCACCGTTCTCGCAATGCTCGTATCGATGATATCATCCGGAGCCGTTGAGTTCTGGCACGCCTGGAACTGGTTTGTATAAACAGCTGCCTCTGAAAGGTGGGTATTAAATATGAAAACAGTCGTTATAACCGGCGTGACATCCGGCATAGGGCTTGAAACGGCGCGTATTTTAACAAAGCAGGGTTATGCGGTAATCGGTATCGGACACAGCGCGGAAAATTGCAATAAAGCAAGGGAAAGCATACTGTCGGGGAATCCTGACGCAATAATAGTATTCTTTGCAGCCGATTTGATGCAGCAGCGGGAAGTCCTCCGTGTATCGGATGAAATAAAAGCATACCTTGACACGGAATGCGGCGGCGAGCTGTATGCGCTTATAAACAACGCGGGATGTGTCCGCAGCTGGTACATGACCACAAACGAGGGGTATGAGCAGCAATTTGCTTTAAATCATCTCGCCGGTTTTCTGCTTACGCATAAATTACTTCCGTATTTAATAAAAGCAAACGGACTCGTTATCATGACAGGGAGCGAATCCCACAAACGGACAAAAGTACGCTGGAACGATATTATGCTAAGCCGCGGTTATAATCCGTTGATCGCCTATAAGCAGTCCAAGCTATGCAATATACTTTACGCCAAGGGCTTAAACGACCGTTATGCCTCGTCCGGAGTACGCGCTTATGTAGTCGACCCGGGGCTGGTTAAAACAGACATCGGCAATAAAAACACCGGGAGTCTGGTAAATCTCGTATGGACGGTACGCAAGCGCTTCGGGGTACCGCCTTCGGTCCCGGCGGAGACATATGCTTTCCTTTGCGGGCAAAATAAAAAGCCGGAAGGATTGTATTACTATCTGTGTAAGGAAAACAAATACAGCAAAGAGGTAACAAGCGACAACGCCGACCGGCTGTTCGCGCTCAGCGAACGCCTCTGCGGGATAAATTATTTATAAATATTATAAAAGAGAGGTGTGAGAACGAATGAAAAATCAAAAAGCGATTGGATACGAAAATCAAAACGTGTTTATTACCGGCGCCGCCGGCGGTCTCGGACGCGTTCTTGCCGCCGAATGCGCACACAGAGGATATAATCTATTCTTAACCGACGTGAATGAAGAAGGCTTGCTTTGTATCAGAGAAGGGCTTGAACGGCAGTTCGGAGTAACCGTCGCAGCGAAGGCGTGCGATTTAACCTGCAACGAAAGCGTGGACGAGATGCTTGGGATTATCGATAAAAGCAATATCCGTTTCGATATTCTGCTCAATATCGCAGGCCTTGATTATGAAGGCGGTTTTACATGCCGCGAACGTGAGAATATCGTAAAAATAGTTACGCTAAACGACGCGGCGACGCTTCGGATTACCCATGCGATTTTGGAACGCCGCAGAAAAGGCCGCCGTTTTACCGCGGTTTTTGTTTCCAGTCTCGCTTCGATGTTCCCCATGCCGTTAAAAGCCACCTATGCCGCTTCCAAGCGGTTCCTGCTCGATTTCTCGACAGCTCTGCGGCAGGAATTAAAAAATCATAACGTTAATGTTCTCGCATTATGCCCCGGCGGTATGGTAACAACAAAGGAAACAACCGAAGCCATATGCGCTCAGGGCTTCTGGGGTTCGGCGACGACGAATCCGCTCGAATCGGTTGCCGCGAAAACGCTCAACCGTGCGTTCGGCGGCAAGGGTATTTATATACCGGGAGGGTTAAACCGAACACTTTCGTTTATCGGGAAATTCATTCCGCGTTCGCTGGCGGCACAGCTCATATACCGCAGATGGAACCGCGCTCAAAACAAGTGGTTAAATAATGGTAACGAAAACTCTGTTACCGTATAAAATATATCCGCTAAAACAAAACCGACGCCGTTAAAACGACGCCGGTTTTTAAAATGATTATTAAAGAGGCAACGGCTTTCCGTCCGGAGCAAACAGCGGAAGCGGTTCGAGAAAAATAATATCATTTCTTTTCGCGGCGTCGCCCTCGGCGAGCACGCACATTTTACCGATAATTACCCCGCCCGCCTGACCGACCAGGTTTTCAACGGCTTTCAGCGATCCGCCCGTTGAGATTACGTCGTCCAATATCAATACGCGCTTGCCCTTGAGCAGCGCGGCGTCGGCGCCGTCCATATACAGCTTCTGAGCGCCCGCCGTGGTTATAGAAACGTCCTCCGTTTCGAAAACCCCGTTCATATAGGCCTTCTTCGCCTTGCGGACGAGCATATATTTATTCCTGCCGGACTGCCTTGCCATTTCATGTATAAGCGGTATCGCCTTTGCCTCCGGCGCTACCATGAAGTCAAAATCGGGGGCTTTTTTCAAAAGCTCAGCCGCGCAGGCGCAGGTCAACTCCACGTCGCCGAAAATGACAAAGGCCGCAATGGTGAGCTTATCGTTCAGCGGACAGAGCGGAAGCTTTCTTTCAAGCCCGGCTACATTAATTTCATATACCATTAAAACATCTCCTTCGATTTTATCACAAAGGACAGTATAATAAAAATCAATAAAAAAATCAATGACGGATTTACAAAAAAATTAACAAGGTCACCGCGTCCGACCGTCCGGTTGTAACGTTTTCGGAATATATATACGCGTTATGATAAACAAGATACTGTTTTTGTGCCAAATTATCTTAAATATCATTTGTTGATATCAGGGCTTACCGAAAAACTCATTCGGAGTTATTCAATATACCCTATATTAAGTTTTTTTTCTTTTTATCGTCATAAATACGGCGGCGGACAGGGCTGTGAGCGTTCCGACGGCGATAAGCAAATATCCCGCCGTTTTCAACGTAAAGGAAAACGGCTTTACGATATGCGTTTCGGATTCGTCGCTCTGAATTTCGGATGATTCACCCGCTTCTTCCGATTCTTCTGCGCTTGAATTAAATACATCCGATTCGTCCGGACTTTCATCCGACAAATCCTGAGAAGCTTCGCTTTCCTCACCGGGAGAGAGTATTGTTATGTTGAGAGTATAAACTGTTTGTGTATCATCCTCCGCGGTGCAGGTTATGACAAATATATTTGTTCCCACGGAAAGGATATCCGGTCCGCTTATGACAACCGTCGCGTTTTTCGCCGCGGGAGTAGCGATAATTTGTGTTTGTACTCCGTAATTCGCCGCGGCGTTGTATTCTGTGATTACAGGATCAAACACGGGCGTTATCACAAGCCCCGCAGCTTCCAAAGAAGCAAGAGATGAATTATGATCGGGTATATATTCTTCTCCGTGGGATACCAAGAAGACATATTCCACGGCTTCCCCTTTTTTATTTATATAAATCATCGTCAACCGCCTTTCGGCATTTCCGTATATCGGTTGATTGTTGAAATATACATAACAACCCGAGGGGCAGTCGAAGGTTAAATTAAGATAATCGTCACCGTCAGGTATAAGCGTTCTGTATTCAAAAATCTGCGGATCGAATTTCAACGACGAATTGGTTGATATTGCTGTCAGCGTGTCGGAAGGGGTATCCTTTATTTCAAACGCTTCACGCTGGCTCAAAACGCCGTATAAGCCGCTGCGGCAAATCGTGGTATCGGTAAAATCCACATAGGTTATTCCTGTGGCGGCGTTGTCGATTATACCGAAGTAAATTCTTAAAAGCTTGGATTTTTCCCCCATGAGATCTATGCCCAATATGCTATATTCAAGCCTGCCCGCTTTATCGGATGTAAATACCTCGCCACCGAAAGCGGTTATTTTGGTAACCTTTAATTTACTCGAATCATAGTTTACCGCTCCGGCAACCGAATCGGCATTGCCCATTCGGTCATTTTGAATTGTTATATAAAAATCCGACCCCGTATAACCGAAAAGAGGAATATTTACATAAAGCTCAGCTCCGCCATCACTGCCGGTTACAGAATAATCCAGCATAGTGCGCAGCTCCTTCAGGTCGACGGAGGTTATACGCGCGTTGGCGTTGCAATCGGCGGCATAAAATATCCATTTTTCCAGATCATAATTCAACAGCAGATATCTGTATAAAATATCCGCGTCGTTTACGCTGACCCGTCCGTCTCCGTCAAGGTCGCCCTTTACTGAAATTGTAAGCGTTTCGGTCAGCATGCCCTTATGGTCGTACCTTACGATCCTCATGCCTGTGGCGACATAGCCTTCCTTCACTTCGTCGCCGTTATCGGTTGTTACCCTGTAACTGCAGTTATCCGTTATAAAATAAGACAGAAAAGCCTCCGCTTCCGTACCGGGTGCGACTCCGCCCAACACACTGCTGTCATTGTCGATAATGTAATCGCCGTTTGTGCATATCATATGGGAATCGGTGACATGTACGGTGCAGTATGTGTATATGCCCGTTCCGGAAATTTCGGCGCGCACAACGCCTTCCCCCTGCGAAACCGCAAAGACCACGCCGGAAGCGGTTACGTTGATGTTTTCGCTTACGGTAGAGTATACAACGGTTCCCTCGGCGCCTGCGGGGTTTATCGTTGCTCTCAGAGTCGCGGTTTGTCCCACTCCAAGCCATATGTCTCCGTTTTGTATGATTACGGAGGAGGGATTGTATTTTACCGTAAATTTAATAACCGTATATATATTCCAGGAGGTAACAACCGTCAGCGTATGATTTCCCGCTGTTATCTCTGTATACCCGCTTTCGATTTTTTTACCGTCAATATACGCTGTACCGCGGTCAAACCATATCGAAGCTCCGCCGTAATATACAGTACCTTCCGAAATTCCCGTGACAACCGCGGAGCTTGTCGGATCGTATCCCTGCGAATCGATGACGGTGACGGATAACTCGCCGAAAAGCAGAACGGTATAATCGGGAAGTATAACCGCTTGAATCGGAGCGGATCTATAACCGGTTATATACATATTTTCCGAAAGGGAAAACATTCCCGTATCCGTAAGCAGCGTGTTCCCGCGGAAATCAAAAACCTTACCGATGACGGCGGCGACATAATTGAGCGTATGCGCGTCGTAGATATAATTACCCGCTATGACATAATCTTCCGAAGCCGCCACATTGCCGCTGTACATGGCCTGACATACGGCAAAGGGAGCGAGCGTTTCGATGTCGTATCCCGTTAAATCATAAATCGTACTGACATAAATCCTGCCGTTTGAACATGAAATGCCGTCGGCTTCCATTTCGCCGAAAGGATAGGTTATCGTGCCGTTGGAACGGTTATATTCGCAAACCCTGCCGCCGCTTACGGCAAACAGTCGGCCTTCCCACATACAGACGGAGGATACCCTCGCCGGAAAGCTGATATATTCCTTTGTGGCGGTGAGATATACCTTATTAACCTTGGAAAACAGGACGGCGGCTCCGTTTCCGAGATCTATTATTGAGGAAGGAACATATTTCAGATATATCGTATATTTCAAGGACCAGTCGCTCGTTTTAAGAAAATACAGTCTGTTGTCCCCGTTTCTCAGAACCGCCACGCTGTCCGAAGAAGCGTCGTATACCGCGTCCTTTATATCGCCGCCGGATGAAAGCGGAACGATATACTCATACGAGCGTGAAACGAGATTCATTCCCGTTATAACCACATTAACAGGAGCCGCACCGCAGAATCCGGTCGGTTTTACTTTTTCAAGGGATTTATCCGAATAGACAAGAAACATATCGTTCCCGTCGCGGAAAGCCGAAACCACCGTGTCCGTGTATTCGCCGAAGGGCTCACCCGATAATACGGAATAAATCCATTTTCCCGCAATAAAAATGTTTTCGTCGCAGTAAACGATATTATCGTAGCTGTTTATCTGATACCGCAGCTTGAAATCGGACGCATCATAAGCCATACCGCCAATGAAAACCGTGTCGGCGAAAGCAAAAATACCGCTGTCCCCGGGTACGGCTTCCGGTGTTTTCAGACTCCATAAGCCTCCGCTGAACGCATATACCGTTTTGGGATTATACACCGAATACGCATATGTCACGGCTCCGCTTGAAAACAACGCGGTTTCGCCGTTTGCCGTATCAAGCTCGGTATGCTCTTCCAAGCCCTGAACATAAGTATAGATCGTACCGTTAACGTCCTTAAGGAACACATATCCTCCCCCGACAGTACCTCCGGTGACGGTATACAGGGATCTGTATTCATATATAAGAGGATTTTTATTTGTAACAAGCAACGCGGAATCATAAACCGAATAACCGTTATCACACACGGCAAAAAGCTTTCCGTTTTCAAGCGTAACGCAAATCAGCACTCCGGGAGTGGATATGTATCTGTAAATACGTGAAAGGTTATCGCGGCTGTAGATTTTTATGCCTCCCTCGTTTTTATCCCAAAAAGCCGCCCAGCCATCCTTTTCGCTGCATAAAACGTTGCCGCCGGGGGACGCGCCGAGCTTTTCTATGCCCGTATCGGTTATGGTAAAACTGACGGCGTTGAATTTTGTTCCCGTAGAATCGGTACGTATTATGGTATGCTCTCCTGCGGAGGTGACGATTATACTGCCTTGAAATTCCTCTCCGTCAATTATTGAATAACCGTCGCCTATCGCGGTAATCATAACGCGGTTGCTGTATACGCCTCCGTCGGTAACCCCGAACAGCGCGGGTATTTCGGATGAAATGAAAAAGGTCTCGCTGAGCGTGTTTCCGTAAGGACCGGTAAGGATAAAAGTATGCTGACCGAAACCCGCGATAACGGAGCCGGATTCATAAGGCTGTCCGTCCACAACGGCATTTCCTCTCGAAAACTTTATAATTACATAATCGCCGTATTTTTCTATGCTGTAATTAAGCTTTACCGTATCAACAATAAAGGATAGTGTGACGCTGCCGTATTCGTCGGTAACCGTAAGCGTATGGCTCCCCTGCGAATATATGCTTTCGCCGGAAATGTAATCTTCTCCGTCAAGCGCGGCCGAAGCGTTTTTGAAAAACGCCGCTGCTTCCTCAAAATATACCCTGCCATCGCTTATACCCGTAACCACAGGCTTTGAAAGGCTTGTCATAAGGCTGTTTAAATTGATAACACCCCAACCGAGCCTGTCGTTTCTTTCCGTCGATGACGAATATTCGAGCAGCTTTTTAAAGGAAATCGAATCCAGCTTGCGGGGAGAATTATATACGGCAAGCGCCGCCGCGCCCGACACAAAGGCGGTGGAATAAGAGGTGCCGTTTTCCGCGACCGTCGTTGATATACCTTCGGAGAAGGCTAAAACCGTCAGCTCCTCCCCCGGAGCCGCTATGTCTATACAGGAATTATACTGCGAAAACGCACACGCCCTTCCGTCGCGTCCCGAGGACGCCACGCTTATGACGCTGTCATATGACGCGGGGTACGAAAGCTTTCCGGCGTATCCCATATCGCGTCCCTCGTTGCCCGCGGCGGCGACAAGTATACAGCCCTTACCGGCGGCGTATTCCACCGCGTCGCTTTCGGCTTTGTTTTCATCATATCCGCCGAAAGACATATTTATCACATCCGCGCCGTAATCTGCGGCGTAGTATATTCCGCTCACTAAGCTTGATGTCAGTATGCTTCTGCCGTCGGAGGTTATTTTTACGGGAAGCACCGAGGCTCCCTTGGCAATGCCGGAAACGGTCGATACAATAATGCCCGTAATTTTCGTACCGTGACCTATCTCGTCGTCATAAACGCCCGTTTCACCGGTAACGGCGTTCCATCCTTCCGATATGTTCGCGTTTGCCAGCAATTCGTGAGAACGGTTTATTCCGCTGTCAAGCACAGCCACCACGACTCCTTCGCCACCCGATGTGAGAGCATTGTCGGCGTTTATGGCATCCAGCTCCCAGTAATTCGGGGCAGACATGACGGCTTCTTCGAAAAATCCGTAAATATTTACATCCGGAATGGCATAATCTATAATATTCGCGTATTCCGCGACAAAATCCCCGACATTTACAAGGTACACGAGAAATATTCTTTCCGAGCTGTAGGCGAGCGGCGTAAAATTATATACATATATCGCTTCGTATATATCTGAAAAAGCGGCATCGTCGTCAAACGCGATTATATAAGCTTCCCCGTCCTTGCCGGGCATGGGTGAGGCGGCGGTTGCTTTTTCGGGCTTTGTTCCGTTTATGTACGAATCACGCAATCTGTCGAATTGAGCAAAAGGGTTCGCCTGCTTTGATTCATCACGCGCAAAGGAATCTAAGCCTCCCATATTTACAACGGGCGACAGCAGCGCGATTATCAAAAGCAACGCGAACACTTTTTTAATAATATTCATAATTATAAAACTCCGGTCAAAACAGGGCTTTTATACCCACGGCAATAATTATTATTCCGCCGACCAGCAACGCTTTTTCACCGAATGCCGCTCCCAATCTCCTGCCGAAAAATAAAAATGCAAAACATACCGTTACGGTTATAATCGTAATAATAAGAGACGGGATAAATATGGCGCCGCCTATAACGGCAAGCCCGACACCCACCGCAAAAGCATCGACACTGGTACAAACGGCCTGTGCGACAAGTGAGGCAACAGGCAGATCATTCTTAATGTCGGCTCTCTTCTTAACGGGTCTGAAATACGAAAAAATCATTCTGAAACCAATAAACGACAATATAAGAAAAACCAGCAGTTTTGCGAACACACCGAGATTTAATCCGGTGATGACCATAATAAAATATCCCATTAAAGGCATAACGCCTTGAAACAGGCCGAACAGAAAGGGCAGCGCAATTAATTTTTTTATATCCCTGCCGCGGTATACAATAGCGTCGGCCATAGTCACCGCCGACGCGTCAAGCGACAGCACAAATGCCACTGTTATAACGTCAAGCAAGCTCATTATATATACCGTCCGTTTCCGCAGAGTATTTCGTATGCGTACCGTCGGCGTAAATATATAAAGGCGGCAGGGTTGTTACACCGTCGTTTCCGTCCTTTTTGCCTTCGGTTAATATCAAGCAGGGAGGTTTACCTTCCGACGGATAAACAAAGCGCAGCTTCTTCAGCTTTATACGGTGCCTGTCCATGGCGGATACAAGCTTCGCCAAATATTCCGGTCGGTAAACGCAGTAGAATCTTCCTCCCGATTTAAGTATATAACCGGCAAAGGAGCAAAATTTGTCGATATCCGCCGTAGTCTCATGATATGCGGCATATTTTAGAGGGTTTGTATTTTTCCTGTCGTTTACGCGGGCTGCTTTCAGATACGGCGGATTTGATACCGCAAAATCCATGCTTCCCGCTTTAATTGTCCCCGCTGCATCCTCCACTCCGCGGTTTATGCACACATATTTTTCCGAAAAACCGTTTTTTCGGGCGTTTGAGACCGAAAGCTCGGCATATTCCTTTATCAGCTCCACGCCCGTCATATGAGAAGCTCTTCCGCTTGTTAAAAGCAAAAACGACAATACACCGCTTCCCGAACCGAGGTCGCAGCCGTTTTTTCCTCTGCCGCAGAAATGCGAAAGCAGCAGAGTATCCGTTCCGAAACGTATACCGCCCCGAAATTCATCAAGCAATATGCCGGTGTTTATTCTGGTTGTGACAATACTTTCCATTTAATAATACCTTTTAAATATTATGAAGGGTTAAACGGATGGTTAATAATTTGAAAATGTCCGTAAAATAGCTTTACCCATAGATTGCATCTATGGGTAAGTCGCTGTTATGTTGTTCTGTTGTTTCAGCTTTTGGGAGCGTCAACAGGGCATACACCTGCGCAGGCACCGCAATCGATGCATTCGTCGGGATTTATTTGATATTTTCCGTCCTCATCAACGGATATCGCACCCACGGGACATTCCGCTTCGCAGGTGCCGCAGCCTATACAAAGGTCTTTGTCAATAACATATGCCATGATAATTATCTTTCCTTTCTGTCCTTAGAGGAATATACTTTTGTCGTATGTTATAATAACACATACCATAAAATTTTTCAAGTGGATTTTATACTTTTTTATGAGTCAGATTATACCTGTACCGCGCGTAACGCCTGTTCAAAATCCGCCGTTATATCCTCGATATCCTCAATACCGACGGATATTCTTACCAAACCGGGCGAAATACCGGCGGCTTTAAGCTGTTCGTCGGTAAGCTGCCTGTGAGTTTCGGAAGCGGGGTGCAGTACAAGCGTTCGTATATCCGCAACATGGACGACATTTCTGGCAAGGCTTAACGAATCCATGAATTTTATTCCCGCTTTCCTGCCTTCCTTAAAGATTACGGAAAGCACTCCGGACTGCCCTTTGGGAAGGTATTTCATCGCCAGAGCATAATATTCGCTGCTTTTAAGACCGGGATATATAACTTTTTCTATTTTGTCGGATTTTTCAAAAAATTCGGCGGCCCGCATGGCGTTATTACAATGCACCTTCATCCTGACGCCGAGAGTTTGTGTCCCCATATCGGTTAAAAACACGCTTATGGCGGGGGGACAGAGTCCGAAATCCCTTATAAGCTGAGCCCGGAGCTTGTTTGCATAAGCGGCGTTTCCGAATGTCTTTGTATAAACAACACCGTGATATGATTCGTCCGGTTCTGTAAGCCCGGGATACTTGCCGCCTTCCCAATTAAAATTGCCGGAATCAATAACCGCTCCGCCCACCTGAAGAGCGTGACCGTCAAGGTATTTCGTTGTGGAGTGGACGATTATATCCGCGCCGTATTTTATGGGATTGCAAAGCACCGGAGTCGGGAAGGTATTGTCAACGATAAAAGGAACGCCGTTTTTATGTGCGATTTTTGCGATCCTTTCTATATCAAGCACCTCAAGGGAGGGGTTTGCCAGTGTTTCGCCGAACAGGGCTTTTGTGTTCGGGCGGAACGCCTTTTGTATCGTTTCATCATCGGAATCGAGGTCCACGAAAGTACAGTCTATTCCCATGCGTTTCATGGTTACGGCAAAAAGATTTGTGGTGCCGCCGTATATTTTGGAACCCGTCACAAAATGGTCGCCGCAGCTCAGTATATTAAACAGCGAAACAAAAACCGCCGACTGTCCGCTTACCGTGCAGACCGCCGCAATTCCGCCCTCCATTTCGGCAAGCTTTTTTTCGTAATACGCCACGGTTGGGTTGGAAATGCGCGAATACATATGCCCTTCGCCCTTCAGGTCGAAAAGCCTGCCTATATCGTCGGTGGAATCGTAGGTAAATGTGGTGGATTGAAAAATGGGTAAAGCCATGGGCTCGCCGTTTTTGGATTTATATCCGGAGTGAATACATTGAGTTTCTTTTTTCATGCCGATAATGCTTCCTTATTTTATTCGTATCTTACAAAGTCACCGGACTGCCGATGAATGATTTCCGTTTTAATTTCCCGCGGATTTAATTTGTTTTATGCCGTTCGACCAGTCGGCTATTTTCATGTCGGGACTTTTATAATCATAGGTGGTAGGATATGTTATATGAGTGTTGCCATAAGACGAATATGCGAACAAGAGCGAGGAATATCTTGAAAGTTCCGAAACAGGTATGTTTGTCTGTACGGAATTATAAAACGCCGTCAGAGTTTCTATGTTGGACGAAAATTGACTTACCGTTACAAGCTGTCTGAAAACCGAAAGCCCCATGGATTCTTGGAAGGAATAGCTTATGCTTTCTCCTTCGCGCAGAGAGTTGAATATTTCCGCCGCGTTTGTTTCGGTAAGAGCGGTTTTCCCTACGGGAAGCGTTATGTAATATTCGTCAGGAGCTTCTTCGGATGTAATTATATCAATAAAATCGGGGTCTAAATATTTTACCGCATAGGTAAGGTCAACATTCAGGGGAGTTCCGGCTTTTTCGGCAATTCCCGCGGCTTTTTTATATGAATTACCGTCGCATATTATATAAAAATCCACGTCTTTACCGATAAGGGGAGATATTTTTTTAAGCAAATAGTCGGTGTTATTGGTTCCCAGAAGCTCATATAAAAGCTTAGGCACTCCGTTGTCGTCAAGATAAATATCCACCGGTATGCGGCAGGTTATGTATTTTTGATTTTCTTCCAGCACCTCGACATATATAAGCGAGCAGATATTGCCCAGCTTGTTCTTTGAGGCGAAAATGCAGGAAAATGAATCGTACTGCTCCTCCCCGCTGTTATCTGCGGATGTTTCTTCCCCGGAATATTCGGAAGTTTCCGAATTTACCGTTTCGGTTTCCGACGCTTCCTCCGACGATTCATCCTCAAAGAAAAGCAGCCCTTCGATATCCGGTAAAATGCGTATCGCCAAAAAGGTGAATATGCCGAGCATTATTATAAGAGTCAACATAAAATTTCTAAACGCAGCGGACATCTTTTTTCTCCTTTCAACATATTAACATATTAACATATTAACGTTTGTATCAAACCGTACTGTCGGAAACGATGCTTCCCGTAATACCGAATTTGTAAAATAATAACTCGCTTCTTTAGAAGATGATTATATATTACTTCTCATTGTTTGTCAAATTAAATTTTATAGTATAATTCGGGAATAAACTAATAATTTGTTTAAATGTCAAATAGTAAAATCGTTAAATCTTTTAAGCGTCTAACCGTATATTTCCAGCAATCCGGCAAGAGCGCATGAGGCCTTCCCGGTATAATCCTCCGCGATGTCCGGTGATTCTACCGTAATTTCGTCCGCATATTCCGAATATTTCAACGTCACGGAGATCAAAGCCTTGGTTTCAGAAGGAAGCCTTGTAAGAGTAAGCTTGCCGTTTTGAAGCTCGCAGAGCGCGCGGGCATACATCAGTATAAATGCCGCCTCGCCGTCGGCGTTTTCAAAATCCGACTTTTCTATGCATTTTTCAAGCAATTTAACAAGGTCGGGTGATTTAAAATC
>JAQVQF010000188.1 GCA_028701715.1 Eubacteriales bacterium
GCGGCGTCTGACATATGCCGTTTTAGCAAAATATACTTCGCCCAGCTCCCCTTTGTCAAGCAGATTACGCACATACATATTGGGGTTTTCGAACCTTCCGGGAACGGCGAGCATGAATTTTACGCCCGCTTTGTCAACGGCCGCTTTGATTTCAAGCGCTTTATCCACGGTAACGGTCATGGGCTTTTCGCACATAACATTCAATCCGGCATTGGCGGCGGCGATAGCCACCGGCGCGTGGCCGTTGTTCCAGGTACAGATATCCACCGCTTCAATATCGCTTTTTTCAATCATTTCCTCGACAGAACCGTAATACGCGGATATGCCGAACCTTTCTGCGGTTTGTTTTGCTCTTTCTACATTAAGATCGGCTATAGCGGCGACCGCGGCGTTTTCGCATTTGGCGTACGCTGGCAGATGGGCGTTACAGGCTATATTGCCCGCGCCTACCACACCTACTTTCAATTTTTTCATATTGCTGCTCCTTTGTCCTTTATTTATACTATCGAATTAAAAACATCGGTCGGGTTTTCGTTATACCACTTAAATTCTTCTTCCTTACCATTTATAAGATATCTTTCCGGATAAGCGTTGTTCATCCAGTCAAGCGGTAAGCATTCGTCTGTCTGTAAGGAAGCTCTGGCGAATGCGATCTTAATATCTTCAAGCTGCCTTGCGTCGCATATTCCGGGCTTGCAAGACACGAAAAGCGGTGTACCGCTCATGGAAAGCAGTCTCAGCCACTCGCGGTTTAGTTCCCAGGGTATTTTACCGGTAATACCGACGCAATCCGCGTCGCACTCATAAAATACCTTATGCTGTATTCCTCTGAAAGCGAGTGTGTTCACGCCGAACTTTCTTGTCCTGTCCCAATCGAAACCGCTTGTATCGTCGCCGGTGCGGTTGAGTTCGAAAATACCGGCGGAAAGATGACTTACGGTGTTGCAGCCTATTATCACGGCGTCTCCCGCGGCTTCTCTGATTGCCGAATACAGATTTAATACCGCTTCTGCCGAGGTTATTTGCCTGTTGCCGAACGCCCAGCCGTCCTTTGTAAGCGTATTGGGGCAAAAGCAACCCCAGTTGCCAAAAATGTCAAATGTGGTATAATCGTGCTTTATTAATCTGTATCCGTCTGCCGCAATCTGCCTTGTCAGCTGCTTGACATACTCCAGCACATCGCCGTTCGTTGGATCGAGGCAGTTTTTTTCACGTTCAAGGCGGTATTTAGGCTTTATAAGTGATGTTTCGTTATGATAATCGGCAAGCGGTCTTATCCAAATACCGGGTATGGCTCCCAAGGATGCAATTTCCTCCGCCATGGCGGAAACGCTGCCGAAAGAATCTCTCGGTGTCCAGGGAGCGTCGCAGTTATACTTCTGCCAGCCGTCGTCTATGACCATATAGGGTATGTTTTTGTTATCGGAGCAGAGAGCCATAAGCTGCTTTGTATCCTGTATAACTTCATCCCGCGTAAATTTTCCATACGCATAATACCAGTTGTTTGAGCCGTAAACCGGAGAAGAAACGGTTTTCGGCTTATCGGACATCAATCTGCAGAATTTTTTACCCGCTTCATAAGCAGAAACACCGCTGTATTCGGCGAATATGATTTCACAAGCCTCAAGCGTCCTGCCGTTAAGCTCGACCCCTTTACCGCCGCACCTCACATCCAGCCACAGTATAATTCCGTTGCTGTCGTATTGCCAGAAGCATAGAGCCGAGGGCCTTACCGCTACTCCGAAGGATTCGGTATATTCGCCGTCGGATACAAGGCAATACCAGGGCATACACCGTTCCGGAAAAATACCCCGCCATTCGAGAGTACCATAGGCACGTTCCCAGTCGTCGCCGAGGATTTTTATATCACGCCGTTTTTCATAACATAAAAAATTCCAGCGGAGTTTTATGTATTTAACGGGAATATAATCTGAGGTGATATAAGTTTTCAACCCTTTTTCGCAGGATTTAAATTTAACGTCGACTCCCGTTTTGTCGCTTTTTATCCCTTCCTCCGTATATACCGTAATAAAATCGGGTTCTCTCAGCTTCATAACGGATCTCCTTTGGTTCAAATTAATAAAATTATATATCAATTCATATAAAATGTCAATGAACAATACGGATAAAAAGATAGCCGCCCGGAAAATTCCGGGCGGCTGAGCTTTGCTTAAGGCTTATTTCCTTTTCCTGATAATCATAACTCCGGCAAGAGATATAACTGAGAGTATGCCGAGCGCTATGAGTCCGGCGTCGCCGGTTACGGGAGGTTCTGTCTCGGAGGTTGTGTCCGAAGTATCAGCAGATGCTTCAACGGAAGTATCGTCTGAAAGCTCCTCGGAGGTTTCCTCGGAGGTTTCCTCGGAGGTATCGCCGGGATCCGTTACAACGGTAAACCTGAGCTGCCCGCCGACGACGGTTGCGGTTACGACAGCGCCTGCATCGGCTGCTGTGTTGTAAATCGCATCGCCGTTGAGAGCGGCAAGGTATATCTCGTAAAGATCCGCGTTGTCGGTGGCATTGGTGCCGTTGTAGAAGAACGCCAACAACAGGTCGTCTTCAGTCATATTGATAGTATATGACATTGTATTGTCAATATTATTACCTATCTGACTTACGACATAGCTGCCGTCTTCCTGCGCCTGGAGGACGAGGAAATACTGATATCTGAGAATTGAATCGTTGACGGTAAGCTTACCGTCTGCAAAGGTGAAGGAGCCGAAAGTGGGAGTGAGTATGGTTGTGCTTCCGTTTTCGTTGGCGGGAGCTTCGCCCCATTCGGCATTGATATCACCGTCTTCAACCTTTACGAAGTACAGATATGTTTCATAACCGTCTGTGTAATAAGTCTGTTCCTCGGATTCGTTGGTATAATATGTTCCGAAGAGAACGAACAGATCATCGACAACCGCGGCTCCGATTGCTTCGAACCATGCGCTGTTATGAGCGGATATATAGTTCGGGTAATCCGCATAACCTGAATAAGAACCCGGATTGCTGGCTACAAGAGAAGGCCAGTCGTTGCCCATGTTGGATATAATTGCATATCCGTTTTCGGGAACGGTGATTTCCGTAGCGGTTCCGGAGGATATAACAACCTGAGTAACCTTGAGGTATCCGGTAGCTTCGTCCGGAGCGAGTATAAGCGCGTTTGCCCAGGAAATCGAGATGGTACCCTGTGTACAAACCACGGTCATACCTTCGCCGTAAACGCCTTCGGCGGGATCGACATGCATTATGCCGATAGCTGTTCCGTCAACGGGAGCGGCAGGCCAGTCGGGCTGGATCACGGGTGCCGGAGGATTGTCAACGGCGTAGTTGGCGGCGACTTCCTCCGCGGTGAGAGCTCTGTCGTAGAACCTGAAGCCCGCGAATTCGGTGTTGTGCGCTTTGCTTGCGTCATTGTGACCGAAATAGAAATCGGCTACCGTGAATTCTGCCGTGGGAGTGGTTGTCTGGAGAAGCACGCCGTTTACATACATGCTGCAGGTGCCGGCAGCGAGGTCATAGGTTATGGTAACGGTGGAATATTTGTAATAATTCTTGTCCGCGATTTCAACCTTGGGTCTCGCGTTGGAGCCGCACTTGAATTCGGCATATATAGGCGAGCTGCATCTGATGAACAGAGTGTAGTTGTCATTGGTGGAGTTCATATAGGTGCCGAAGCTTGTGCCTAAAACCTCGGTGTTCTTCACTACCATTTCTGTGGTGAACTTGCCGGTGGAGATAAGCTGAGCAATGGCGGCGTCGAAGTTAATCTTTGTGGACTTGTTCACGAACACGCCGAGAACGTCGTCGAAGTAGTTGTCGGCAATGTCGTAGGCGGAAAGGTTAATGTCCACTTTATTGCCCGAAGCGTCGTACCAGGTCTTGCCGTCTTCCGAATGATAACCCGCGGTATATAATGCCACGAGTCCGTCGGTGACGTAATCGCTGATGTCGGGTTCGTCGGGACGGTTTTCGTCTGCGAAATATTCGCCGATAGTCTTGGAATCTGCTCCTACGGTAGTGATTACTTCAATCTCGGAACCCCATATATAATCGCTTGCGAGAGCGACGAC
>JAQVQF010000189.1 GCA_028701715.1 Eubacteriales bacterium
CCAGCAGCGTTGCCGTCATAAGCATTATGGCAATACGCTTTACGGCGCGATGATTAAGCTTTAATGTTACGGGCATCATCTTTTTTACCAAACCTTTCTGTTGCGGCGCGGAAGTTTAACAACATTATTATTAATATAATATTATATACTTCCGTAAATCCTCAGTCTATGGCTATTTTGTTAAAATTGCTGAATATGCGGCAAGAATCTCGCGTACCCTTTCCACGGGGTTATCGCCGGATCTGAGTTTAAACGCGAAATGATGCTTACCCGACGGCGAAAGCATTATCCTGCCCTTGAATTCGGGCAACGACGCAAGCCGCGACCATTTTTCCATATCGCATTCCTTGGTATAAAACGCTATGGTGCCGCCTGTCTGTGTAATTTTTTCTATATCGCAGCCCGACGCCGTATTTCGGCATAATGAAATATCCATAAGATTGGTGACCGGCACGGGCAGATCACCGAACCTGTCCTGCATTTCGTCCACAAGGTCGTCCCTGTCCTCCGGCGAATCGAGGAGTGCGATTTTTCTGTAATAATCGATACGCAGCTTGGGGGAAAACACATAGCTTTCGGGTATATACGCGTCGCCCGCTATTTCGATAAGACAGTCCTTTTTAACCGTCGGCATAATTCCTTTTTCGTTGTTCACCGCTTCTTCCAGTATTTTTACGTAAAGGTCATAGCCGACCGCAGCCATATTGCCCGACTGCTCGGCGCCCAAAAGATTACCCGCTCCCCTGATTTCAAGGTCGCGCATGGCTATCTTGAAGCCGGAGCCGAATTCGGTGAATTCCTTTATCGCCTCAAGCCTTTTCGCGGCTATTTCCGTAAGCAGAGCGCCCGGACGGTAGGTGAAATATGAGTATGCCTTTCTGGGCGAACGCCCCACCCTGCCGCGTATCTGGTGAAGCTGTGACAGCCCCAGCCTGTCCGCGTCCTCTATTATAAGCGTGTTGGCGTTGGGCACGTCGACGCCCGTTTCGATTATCGTGGTGCATACGAGAATATCTATCTCCCCGTCAACCATCGACTGCCACACCTGTCCCAGCTCCTCCTTGGACATCTGCCCGTTGCCGACCGCCACCACCGCGTTGGGAAAACGTTTTTCCAATTCTCCCGCCTTCGAGAAAATGGTTTCCACCACGTTGTGCAGATAAAAAACCTGTCCGCCTCTGCGCAGCTCGCGGCGTATGGCTTCGCCGATAATTTCCTCATCGTATTCCAGCACGTATGACTGCACCGGCGCGCGGTCGCGCGGAGCCTCCTCCAGCACCGACATATCCCGTATCCCCGTCAGCGCCATGTTGAGGGTTCTCGGTATAGGCGTGGCGGTGAGGGTCAGAGCGTCGATGTTTTTTGCCATTTCCTTGAGCTTTTCCTTGTGCTTAACGCCGAAACGCTGTTCCTCATCCACCACAAGCAGCCCTAAATTTTTAAATTCGACACCCTTCTGCAGCAGCTTGTGAGTGCCGACCACCACGTCGATGCTGCCCTTTTTCAGCCCGGCGAGTATGTCGTCGGCTTCTTTTTTCGCTTTGAAGCGGGACAGCATTTCCACCCGCACCGGGAATTGTCTGAAGCGGGAGAGCATGGTACGGTAATGCTGGAACGCGAGAATGGTCGTCGGCACAAGGATCGCCGCCTGCTTTCCGGCGGAAACGCATTTGAACACCGCGCGTAAGGCGACCTCGGTCTTGCCGAAGCCGACATCCCCGCACAGCAGTCTGTCCATCGGGAAGGGCTTTTCCATGTCGGATTTTATCTCGCTCGTGGCGGTAAGCTGCCCTTCGGTTTCCTCGTATTCGAACATGGATTCGAATTCGTCCTGATATTCGTCGTCACGCGGGAATTCATAGCCCGCGGCGGCTCTCCTTGCCGCGTATAGAGTTATGAGATCCTTTGCTATGTCCTTGGCGGCCGATTTTACCTTCGCCTTGGCGCGCGCCCATTCGGACGAGCTCATTTTATGGATTTTTACGTTGTTTTCCTGTCCTATATATTTGCTTACGAGATCGAGCTGTCCGCAGGGAACGTACAGCACGTCGCCGCCCGCGTAATTTATTTTTATATAATCCTTGACCGTGCCTTCGAAGGTGAGCTGCTGAAGTCCGGCGTATATGCCTATGCCGTGGTTGGCGTGAACGATAAAATCGCCTTCGGCAAGGTCGGAATATGAAGCTATTTTCTCCGCCTTTTTAAATTTGCGGGCATATTTCCGCCGCTTTGCGACATTTCCTCTTTCAATGTCTCCGCCTGAGGTGAGCAGCACAAAATTAACCGTGGGAAGCTCAAAGCCGTAAACGCTGCCCTCGTCGGGTATAACGCCTATATTTACCGTATTTTCGTTGAGCCCGCCCGCGCCGTTCATATTATAAGCGGCGGAGGGTATTTCGTGCTCGCGCAGTATTTCCCTCAGATTGCCCGCCTCGTATTCGCTTGAGGCAAGATACAGTATTCTGCGTCCCGCTTCCAGCCAGTTGGAAAATTCCTCGACAAACACCGAAACGCCGCCCGCAAGCTGTCCCGCCGATTTGGTAATCATACTGTAGCTCGAGGCAAAATTCAGCCGCGAGGATTCCATAAAATAATCGACCGCGACCGTTTTTGACGATATGGCATGGCGGAACGTATCCTCAAACATGGCGACGTCGCAATAGGCGAATTCGGTTCTGCCGGAATTTACGAGCGCCTCTATTGTCTGGCTTGTCTGCCAGGAAAACGCTCTCGCCCGTTCCAGCACCTTTCGGCTTTCAAAAAGTATGACCGGCTTTGAGCCGAGGTATTCCATGACGGTGGTTTTTCTTTCGTGCAGCAGGGAAAAATACTTGTCCCGTGTGCCGGGGAAAACGCCGTTTTTAGCCTGCTCCGAATCGAACATAAGCTCGCTTCTTACCTTTTCGGTCATTTCCGCCGCATTTTCAGCGAGCAGTCCCTGCGCCGCGTTTTTCGCTTTTTCGATCGCCGTCGCGGAGGGTATAATTTCCGAAACCGGAACGCAGGTGTATGAATTTATGTTTTCGATGCGTCTTTGGGTAAGGGTGTCGAAAATGCCCATCGAATCCGGCTCGTCGCCGAAAAAATCAATGCGGCAGGGATATTCCGCGGAGGGCGAAAACACATCGACAATGCCGCCCCTTTTGGAAAACTGACCCTTGCCCTCCACGCTTTCGGCGCGGAAATAGCCCGCGTCGTTCAAGGCTTTCGCAAGCTTTTCGGGTGATATTTTCATATTAAGCCTAATATTTATAACCGAATCGGCAAGGCTTTCCGGCGGAATGGTATACTGCATGACCGCGTCCGGCACGGTGATGATATATGACCAGTCGTCTTCGATAATTTTCAGAAGCACCGAAAGCCGCTCCTGTTCGAAATCGTGGGAAGCGGTGGCGATATTGTCAAACACGAAGTCGCGGGCGGGATATACCAGAGCGTTTTCCCCGTAAGCGGCAAGAGCGTTTTTAAGACCCCATGCCTGTTTTTCGTCCGGCACGATAACGAGCGGCTTTTCGTTCGTTTTTGCGGAAAAGGCCGCGCAAAAGAGGGGGCGAACCGATTCGCATACCCCGTTTACGAGTATGGGCGTCCGACCCTTGCGGTATCCTTCGCACAGCGAAGCGAATTCGCCGTCCGAGGAAAGCAGTTGTTTAAGAATATCCATTTTTGTTTTACCTTTTTATAACGGGTTAATTATATAGCTGCATTGCTTTTTCGATATCGCCGTTTATTATCAGGCTCACCGAATCGAAAACGGCGTCATATTTTTCGGCGATGGCGTTTCGTTCGCCGACGGTCAGGTCCGAAAGCACCCAATCGGCAAGGTCATAATCGTCACGGGGCTTTAAGCCGACGCCGATTTTTATCCGCGGAAAGCTTTCCGTACCGAGATGCTCGACGATCGATTTGATCCCGTTGTGTCCGCCGTCGCTCCCGCTCCTGCGTATGCGCAGCTTCCCCACGTCGAGAGACGCGTCGTCAAAGATGACGAGTATGTTTTCGGCGTTCAGCTTATAGAATCTCACCGCGTCCGCCACCGCTTCGCCGGAATTGTTCAT
>JAQVQF010000190.1 GCA_028701715.1 Eubacteriales bacterium
CCTGGGGGTCGAGAGAGCCTTCGTTGGTGCCGGAAAAGAAATATCTTCTCGCATGCCTCTGCTTGGCTTCGGGCAGCTCCTTTATTTTACGCGCAAAGGCTTCCCATTCGCTGACGGGGTATATGTTCAGGCACTTATCAAAGCCCTTGCATATCATAAACTCGCCGCCGAGCTCGTCGCGCAGCTTCGACGGTATCGATACCCTGCCCTTCTGGTCCATCGAATACCAATATTCACCCGTGAACATATTATAACCCCCTTCCGTAAAAACTTATGTGCTCCGATGGTCGAATTAGACATTTTTGTGGGATTTTGTGCAACTTTGTGCCACAATTTCCCACCGTGTTTTAATTATAACCAAACGGATTTAAAAATGCAATACCTTTTGAAGATTTTTTTTAAATTTTTTTATATTACGTAAACCAACATCTTTCAGCAAAACCCTTTATATTTCAGCGTTTTTTTACTAATTGTCCAAAAAAGAACAAACGTTTTATGTAAACGAACACCCGTTCGTCCCGGAGCATATAAACGGACATAAAAAGCCCTCCCCGGAGGGAGGGTCTTTAACTTATTCAATGTTATATACTGTCTGTATTTAATGTCTGCTTAATAAATTATAATTAAAACCGCATTAATAAGTTGTATAACGATTTGTTCAACAGACATTATTTAATGTCCACTGAATAAATCAAAAACCAAGCCACGATACGGCTTTCCCGGTTTTTTGATTTATTTAAGTGCAAGGTTTTTACATGAAATTATATAAAAACCTTGCACTTGAATCCGGCATAATAAATACGCCGGATTCAGTGAGACATCAAGAAATGCTGTAAATTATATTCGTGTTGCTCTGAATACTTTTACGGAGTGCGGTTCGACCTTAGGGCAGATGCCGCTGTCATAAATTCCTAAATCTTCATGAGCGATAACATCGCGGATTTTAACCTTGTCCGTAATCTCCCAACCGCAATAATCCCAGCAGAGAGGCATTAATTTGGGATTATCAAACTGGTTGAGAAGACAAAACGCAATATCCCCGCCGTATAAGGGCTTGGCAAGAATAACGTCCTGACAAGCAAGCTCTGGGATTCTGAACGCGGAAAGTCCCAGGTC
This sequence comes from Eubacteriales bacterium, assembly GCA_028701715.1. Lineage (GTDB taxonomy): Bacteria > Bacillota > Clostridia > Oscillospirales > CAG-382 > UBA1206. The sequence continues at coordinate 1,117 of JAQVQF010000190.1, forward strand.
ATCCTGGTTTATGTCAATAAGCTCTTTATTCAGCAGTATATTGAGTATTTCGGGTGTTGTGCTTCTTACGTCATGCCCCATAAGTAAGGGTGCCGACAGCATACACCAAAGAGCAAAATGAGCTTCATACTCGTTTACCGTGCAGCCGCCGCCTATTTTGCCGACATAACCGTCACCGTTAAGCCCGACAACCATCATATCCGGGTCGTTCCACGCGCTGTGACCGGCATATGCCTCCAGCCCTACCGCGTTGAGTGCTACATTTACAATCGAGTTCCAGCTGTCCGTTATATCACCCGCAAGTCTCCACATATTTGCGCCGCAACTTTTCATCCATTCGCTGACCTGTCTTTTTCCGAGACATCCGGAAAATATTATATCTCTGCCGCTTTCACGAAGTGCTTGACCCATTCTGCGGAAAAGATGAGTAGGATCCGAACCCGGAGCGGGATAACCGAAATCATATTTCAATAGATCAACTCCCCATTCGGCAAATTTCTTGGCGTCCCGGCGTTCAAAGCCGAAGCTGCCCGGTCGTCTGCAATACGTAAGAACTCCGCCGCCGGCATATAAACCGTACTTAAGTCCGCGTGCATGTATGTAGTCGCCCAGAGCCTTCATACCGGAAGGAAAGGTTGCGGGATCCGGCTGTAAATCGCCGTTCCCGTCGCGCTCTCTGCTCATCCAGCAGTCGTCAACCGAAACAATGTTGTATCCGGCATCCAAAAAGCCGAAATCCGCCATAGCGTCGGCGGTTTCGCGTATAACACGCTCATTTATAGACATATAACCGAAATAATTCCATGCGTTCCAGCCCATAGGCGGTTTTAGTGCTAACATTGCCATATATGATTCCCTCGTTTCTTATAATTGTTAATAGGATTATATCATCCGAAAGCTGAATATACAATACAGTATTTTACAAAATTGTAAAATAAAGATATGAGGTACATTACATTCTGTATACATAATCAAACAGTAAAAATCCTCCCCGAAGGGAGGTTTTTATTTGAAAAGCCATAACCGGGATAATTATTAATTAAGCTTACCAATCAAGTCAAGAAATTCCGTTTTATATAAGTCATCCTGTAAGGACAGCTCTGAAATCAACGATTTAATTCCGCTAAGCGAAGCGGTGCCGGAATACTTGCTGCTGTGAATGAGCATCGCCGTCTCTATCACCGCGGAAACGAAACGGAAATCCCCGCTCGGTTCAACGCTGCAAGAGGAGCTGCCTATATCGTATTCCCTGAGTATGCTTTCGGTCGAATTGATCTCCTTCCAGCGGACCGCCAGCTTGAGCCACTCATCGCTTTGAGTATTTGTGTCGTTAAGCTTCAGTTCATAGCATACGGTCACGGTATGTCCGCTTCCCACTTCGCCCGCGTCCTTGGTGTCGTCGGTGAAATCCTCTGTCGGCATTATACGGTTTTCATAACCTATGAGACGATATGATTTAACGATTTCAGGGTCAAAGGTTATCTGCAGCTTCACATCTTTTGCCACCGTATACAAGGTTGCGCACAGCTCTGTGCCGAATATGCGCTCGGCCTCGGTTTCGCTGTCGATATAATAGTACACGCCGTTGCCGTTGTCGGCAATCGCCTCTATATTACCGTCGCGGTAGTTCCCGGTGCCGAAACCCAGCACCGAAAGGTAAACGCCGCTTTCACGTTTTGTTGTGACAAACGCTTTCAATTCCTCCGCGGAGGATATTCCGACATTCAGATCCCCGTCGGACGCTAAAATGATCCTATTATTGCCGTTTTCTATAAAACAGGATTCCGCGACCTCATAAGCTCTTTTCAGTCCCGCTTCGCCGTTGGTAGAACCGCCCGATTCCAGCGCGTTGATGGCCGCCATTATTTCCTCCGTCCGGCTGCCGACGCAGTTTTCAAGGACTACGGCTTCCCTCCCGGCGTAGGTCACTATCGAAACCCTGTCGTTTGCGGTAAGATTGGCGACAAGATACGAAAACGCTTTTTTAAGCAGTTCCAGCTTATCGTCAGATTGCATTGAACCCGAAACATCTATAAGGAAAACGAGGTTATTGCCTGCCGCCGGAGCGGTGGTTTCTTTCGCTTTCAGCGTCAGCATAAGCATTTTTGAGCTTGAATTCCATAAGCAATCGGAAATTTCCGCCTTTACCCCGAAAAGCTCGCCCTCGATCGGCTGTACCGTATCATAATTAAAATAATTAATCATTTCCTCCGTACGCAGGGATTTGCCCGCGTAGTTTTTAACGTACTGAAAATTGTAACCGGAATTTATTAATTTGCGAAAATAACAATATGAGGCTGTGTCGACATCGGCGGAAAAAGTCGATATAGGGCTGGTCTCGGTATCAGTAAAATCGTTTTCGACAAGCGCGTCCATACCGCTTGAGTTTACATTATCCCCGATTAAATATAAATCGTTCTCATACATATGTATTCTTTTATACATGGCGAATTGATCTCCAGAGCTATAATTATCATTAAATTCAGCGCTGCAGGAGGAAAGCGCGACCGCGGTAAGTATAAAAAGCACCGACATTATAAGCGATAATGTTTTTTTCATAATACAATTCTCTCCTTTGATATACTAATTTTATCAGTATTAAAAATCAATGTATTTGTCTATAAGGTTTTTAAGATATGCCGCAAAATTGTCCGACAATGCTCTTTCGGGCTCATAATCGAACAACGTTCCATAACCGATGTTGCCGCCCGATCTTGTAAGATACGGTGTCATCACCGTCCCGTCGCCGAAATTCACCCAGAAGCGTATATCGCTTTTTTCCTTGCCGCCTGTGTTTATAGAGCTTGTCGTCATATATCTGAACAAATTACCCGAATCATAGGAGCCTTTTATTTCGACCGAATAATAAACATCGTCCCCGTACGACCATATCAGCTTAGTTATACCGTCGAAAAGGTTTATATTTTCAGGTTT
>JAQVQF010000191.1 GCA_028701715.1 Eubacteriales bacterium
TTTTCTTCGCTTGTTTCGTCGCTTGTTTCGGACGATTCGTCTCCTTCTTCTTCTTCCTCTTCCGGAACAGCGGCGCTGATGTCGACTTCTATGGTCTTAATAAGTCCGATAGCCTTTTCAAAGGAAGCGAGAAGCACGTCGTCATACATAGCCTTGACCTGTGAAATGGTTATATATTCGTTGACTATATCACGCAAAGCCGGGGTTGCGGTTTTGCATTCGTAGTTTGAATCGGCATTGAAGCTAAAGGTTTCGATAACCACATTCTGCACCCACAGATCGGTAAAGCGTTCTTTTACGGTATTGGAAATATTTTCGGGCAGCTCGTCTTCGCCGAGCTCGGCTGTAACCATATTGCGGAGTTCCGCCGTCAGAGCGGAATTCATCGTGGTTCTTCCCTTTAAGGCCTTGTTTACTACATTTGTAATGGATATGCGGTAGTCGGGAACGGAACGTGTCGTTTCGTCGTCAAAACCAAAATCCTCTAAATATTCGTCCTGGAATTCAATGTATGCCGCTTTAAGAGCGTCGTTCAATCCTGCGAAAAATTCATCCACTTCATCGACTATCATCGACTGTAAATAAGTATTTATTTCAATAAGACATAAATCGAAATGGCTTGTGAAAACATTGTCACCGGTGGCGTTGCTTATTTCCTCAAGATATTCTTCGGAATTTAAAACCTCGTCGAGACGGGCTTTGTAGTCGTCGCCCAAAAGATATTCGTTATAGTCCTTGTTGGTGTAAAATACCTGGGAATCGTATATGGACTTGTTCTTTTTTTCTTCGATTTTATCGGCATATATCGTTTTTATTTGCTCAAGAAGATAATCGGGAGTGCATATTTCTGCAACCAGAACGTCAAGCTCGGCGTCGGTGAGTCCTGCGTTTTCCGGATTTGCCGCAAGCTGCGCTTTAACATCCTTTTTAATTTTATTCTGGTTTGAGGTGGAATTATATGTGTCTATAGCCATGCTGAGCGCTTTGGTTTCCAATGTATTGTATATGGTGGTGCCCTTTGCATATTTGGCGGACATTTCACTCAGCACCTTGGCGTTTAGAGTGTCGGTGTATCCGGCGGTGATGCTGCCGGTCAGGGCCTCGGTTACAATGGGGGTAACATAATCCATAATGTCATCCAGGGATACATCAAGAAGAGTGCCGTTAATAAGATCGGGATAAAATTGCGTGCTGTATTGCTTTATAATGTTGACATAATTCGGTTCGTAATATAATATCGTTTTATCGTTGGGGTTTTTAATGCTTACAGGATAATATGCGAAGCCCAATGAAACCGATTGTTTCGCTGTTTTTAACGAATCGTTGTTCTGCTCCATAAGCTTCTGCCATTTGTTCGGGTTTTCGCCCTTCAAAGTATAGGTAAGGAAAGAGTTGCCCGTATGCTTGACGTCCATATTGTAATCATTGTTCAGACGGACGACCTGATCATTTTCGTTAAGCTCATAGTTGACACCGGCGATACCGTGTGTCAGCAGATTGGCGGCGTCCTTGTTGGTTTCTATAAATGTAAGCAGCTCGGACGCGTCGGTGAGTTCGTCGGATATGGTATAAGCTGATATACTGAAAAGGGAAGACAGCAGGTCTTCGTTGGTGGCGACGGGATATGAATGTATGGTATAATCATATTCGTTGCCTGTGGTCGCTTCAAGCTTTTCTATGTCCTCGAACGTGCCGCGGATAAATTTAACGGCCCATCTGTCGTCATTATCGGCTTCTTGCAGATAACCCATTGCGCGGTAACGGGCAATAAGGGTGAAATAATCGAGCACCTGCTTGTTGGTGTAGGTGTCGTTTACGGTCGCGCCGTTCTTGATAAAGACGGAAAAGCCTTCCTCGAACAGATAAGCGATTTCGGGTGAATCGAATACATTGCCGAGAGGAACGATATCGGTTTCGTTTTCGGCGATTATTTTAAGATAATATTCAAGGTCTTCGAGATTTGCCATGGTGTCGGCGTCGATCGAGTATTTGTCAAGGAATTCTTTATCGAACACTATGTAATCGTACTGACCGATACCTTTATTCATCGGGATACCGTAAATTTTACGCGTGCCCTTTGAGTTGGTGACCTTTGCGGCTTCGAGGAAAGATGGAAAAACATAATCCTTTATAAGCTTTGCCTCGCTGGTAAGCTTTTCGTCAAGCACGGAAAGCAGATTATTCCCGACAAGGTCAATATAATTGTCGTAACCGACCACAAGGAATATATCAAGTCGCGGTGTCGGAAGAACGTATTCCTCGCCTCTTTCAAGCATCGCAATATAGTCATCCCCGGTGAAGACGGTATTGCTTGTTGCCGCGGAAGATTCGGATGATGTCGAGGTATCCGCGGATGTAGTCGTTTTGGACGTCTTCTTCTTTTTTTCTTCATCGTATGCCTTACATTCGGCAAGCGTGTCGGTAATCAAATCGTCATATTCGTCTTCGGTAACCATAATAAGCTTGACACATAAACCGAGCTGATAAAAAGTCAGGCGATTTAGCGCCAGCTCGACTTCGCGTATCGCTTCCTCGGTGGTGCCTTCGCCGCAGATGGTATAGATAGTGTAAATCTTTGCCTTAATCGGATCAATAACTATATCACCGCGGCAGGAAGAAAGAACAAGCATTGAAAGTAACATCATGCAGACCAAAGCAAATGATACTAATCTTTTTTTCATGTGGGGTGCCTCCATATCATAAACGGAATAATACATACTTAATATACACTAAAAAGGGTTTTATGTCAATACTTAAATGGAAATAAACGTTTCATCTTTTTGTGAGTATTACAAAAATTTATTTTTATTAAATATATAAAAATGAATATAATCCCTAAAAATATGTTGATATTTTACTTTTCGCATTGTATAATAAACGGCAAAGGAGGAATGAAAATGTACCGCAGTTCCAATATCGATTTAAAAAAGAACAAGAAAAAAATTATCCGTTTCACGTTGATAACAGCGGCCGTCATCTTTGCGATATCGCTGTTTTCGTCCATGTTTTATACGGTCAGCGACAAGGAAGTCGCCGTTTTGACTACATTCGGGGAGGTGACCGGAATCCAAGAAGCCGGCATACACTTCAAGCTGCCTTTCGGAATGCAGAAGGTCTATTATGTAGAGGTTAACGAAACTAAGACAATAGAGATAGGTTACCGTACAAACAGCGACGGCTCGACATACCCCGTCAACGACGAAAGCAAGATGATTACGGGAGATTTCAATATTATCAATGTTGATTTCTTTATCGAATACCGTATATCTGACCCGGAAAAATATATTTTTGCTTCCGGCGAACCCGAATCCATATTAAAAATGCTTATCCAAAGCCAGATAAGGAATGTAATAGGTTCATATGAAATCGATCCCATTCTGACCGAAAGCAAGGACCAGATACAGATTGCCATCAAAGACCTGACTGTTATCGAGCTTGCAAAATATGACATAGGCTTAAGTATTAACGACATTAAAATGCAGGACAGCGAACCGCCCACATCCGCGGTAAACGAGGCGTTCGCCGCGGTTAAAAACGCGGATTCCGGCGCAAAAACAGCGATTAATAATGCGAACGCCTACAAAAACACCAAGGACGCGGAAGCCGAAGCAAGAGTGGACTCAATTATTAAAAACGCAGAATATCTCAAGCTGGCGAGGATAAACGAGGCATATGAGGAAATCGCAATGTTCAATGCGATGTATGAGGAATATGCCAAGTATCCCGAAGTGACGAGGACAAGAATGTATTACGAATGCCTGGAATCCTTTTTCCCCGGTATTACGGTGTATATTGATACCTCGGGTAACGGGGATTTGCTTAAGCTGCTTCCGCTGGATACTATAACGAGCGGCACAACGGGAGGTAACTGATATGAAAAAAGCAATATTGACGGCGGTTGCCGTTGTTGTTGTCCTGATAATAATAGGACTTTTTGATATGTTTTACGTCGTGTGCGAGGATGAACACGCCCTTGTCGTCAGATTTTCAAAGGTGGTGGAGGTGGAATCAAACGCCGGAATACATTTAAAGGTTCCGTTTGT
>JAQVQF010000192.1 GCA_028701715.1 Eubacteriales bacterium
TTAACGCTTATTTATCGATTTATTTATTAATGATTTCTTTAAACTTGATATTTTTTTTGCTTATCCGCTTTTACTGCCGAAAGCACATTTCCCCGCCCGTAATGAACGCCGTTATTGTGGTATACATAACCCTGGTGATGACATGGGGCAGCGTAATATCCCTGATGGATCAAAGAATGTACGCGCAGCTTATTACCTTCATGATCAATATGGCGGTAGCTTCTATTATATATCTTTTAAACACAAAAAAGATGCTTATCCCGTTTTTGATTTCCACCGCGGTGCTGGCGATAGGGCTGCCTTTTTTTCAGCCTTCAAGCGATATCCTTATCGGCCATTATGTAAATCTGTCCGTGTTTATTGTCGTATTTTGGTTAGCTTCGCGAATCGTCTACCGCAATTACTGTGATAATTATATAATAAAAAAGCTTATGGACCAATCGGAACTGCTGTTAAAAGACGAAATGGTGGATAAAAAGGTTATAAACGAAAAGCTTGCGGAAGCAAACGAGCAGCTTAAGAGAATGGCGCTTATGGATGAACTGACGGGACTTCCGAACCGCAGATGCTACAGAGAATTTATTGACATGATGTTTCATAACAACCCCGATTCATCGCTTACCGCATCTGTCATAATGACGGATATAGACTATTTCAAGCAGTACAACGATTTTTACGGGCATGAAAAGGGCGACCTTGCGTTGATTGAGATCGCAAAGCAAATAAGCTCTGTGGTGGAGGATTCGGAACAGATTGCGGTTCGCTGGGGCGGCGAGGAATTTATATACATAGCTTTTAATAAATCACAGGATTATATTTATAAAGTTGCCGATTCATTAAGAATTAAAATTATGGATTTAAAAATTAAAAATCCCAATTCCGAGATATTTCCTTTCATTACAATCAGTTTAGGCGCATGTACGGGGTGTGTGAAAGACAAGGAGGATATAAAAGGCCTTATAAAATATGCGGATATATTGATGTACAAGGCAAAGGACGGCGGCCGCAACCGTGTCGCAGGGGAAAATTATTTTCAAACAAGCACCGACTCTGACATTATGTAACAGCTTACGATATGCTGACACAAAATGATATATGAGCCATAGCGTAAAAGATCGTAAAAAAATAAGAAAGGCGGGTGCGAGCCCACGGCAGCCTTCATGCCTGTTAGTGCAAGCGGCAATGCGTGGGCGTTGACATGGATTACGAAAAATCAGCATTAATGTTTAAAAGCAAGGATTTTCATAAATATGTACCGGAAACCATAAGAGAATTTATCGATGAGGTTGAGCCTGATGTTCTTGAGGCACACATTGACAGAGTAATGACCTCCCCCATTAAATATATAAACAGCTTCGACAGACCCCTATATCAGCTGTATTTTACGGCATCCTGGTACAATTTATTTAAAACACTCCATGAAGATCAAAAAATAAGCCTTTTGGAGGTGGCAACGGGGGATTCTTGTTATGTTATAAACGCATTGGAGCTTCATTCATACGAAAAAGGCGAGTGTACCACTTTTAATTTAAATAAAAAGCTCGGCAGCAGCTTTATCACAAAAAACGCAGATAAAAATGTTAAAATAACGCTTATCGAAGATAACGGTATTAATGTTTTGAATTACTTTTCGGTTAATTCATTTGATTTTATAGCCTTCCATCACGCCATAAACGATATTATTCAAACAATTATTGCCGAAACAGAGGGTATTGACACCATAAACTGCGACTGGTGGGTGCAGGAACCCGATATGCTGCGCGCGGTGATGAAACATCATAAAAACGGCACATTGAAACAAAATGCCCACGGAAGTTTTATAAAAATTATTGATGTCTGCTCAAAGGTGCTTAAACACGGCGGATATATGATTTTCGATAACCGCACTTTCGCTGTTAAAGAGGAAATCGGGTATTCAACGCAATTTCATGATTCGTATATAGCTTTGGCAAGAGAATGGATAAACGAATCCGGGCTGCCGTTAAAGGAAACAGTAATTGACGGATACGACAGCAAGTGGTGGATGATATTAAAGAAAGTATAAATAGCGTGAAAGAGCATAGAAACAAAAGAAGGGTGGGCGCGAGCCCATGCCGGCTTGCATACATATTTGTACAGCTGGCAATGCATGGGCATTAATATGTTAAATAAAAATGATAACAAACCGTTCATTGTAGGAATTGCCGGGGGCACGAGCAGCGGTAAATCCACCTTATGCGCGACCCTTGAGGAAAAGCTGTCACGGTATAAAACAACGACAATACATTCGGACAGCTATTATAAAAAGATATTGCCCAAGGTCGTTGCGCCCATAAGCGGTATTATATATGATGACTACAATCATCCGAATTCCTTGGAGAAAGATGAATTTATAACAGCCATTCGTTCGTTAACCAAAACGGACGCGGATATTATTCTTATCGACTCGTTGTTCACCCTGTATTATGAAGAAACAAGAAGCATGTCGGACCTGAAAATATTCATTGACCTGCCGTCGGACGAAAGGTTAATCAGACGTATAAGGCGAAATACAAAACGCGGGTTGTCCTTTGATGAAATTACCGCGTACTATTTGGATTCGGTAAGATACCGTCATAATGAATTCGTTGAGCCTACAAGGCTTTTTGCCGATTTCATTATTAACGGCAATTACAACGAAACAACACTTAATGTTATAACAAAATGGATTACAAGCAATTTAACCGAATAAAATTCCGCCGTCGGGTAATCAGCCTGACGGCGGTTTCTTATGTAAGCCGGTATTTATACTTCTGTTTGCTTTAAAAGCTGCCTTACCTGCGCTTCCTGCGCGAAAAGCACACAGCCGCCGACATGCTCCTGTGCCAGACTGCCGTCACGCAGCTTAATAAACAGCGGCGATTGCAACGACTCCTTTAATGAGGTTTCCGTAACGCTGATGTCGGAAAACGGCGAAAAGGGACACGGCTCCGCGCCGCCGAAGGCGTTGATATGGAAGAAGCCTCTACCCGCCGCCAGACAGCCTCCGCAGCTCTTTTCGTCGCCCGGGAAGGATATAAGCAGCATTTCCGGATATTGCTTTCTCATTTCGTCAAGCATGCTAGCCATCTCGTCCCTCAGCTCGTCGTCCGGCGCCAGATAAACGGTTTGAGGATCGACCGGGACATATTCCACATAAATTATTGCCCTGCAGCCCGCGGCGTCGAGTGTGCCGATAAAATCCTCCGACAGCACCTGATGTACGTTCTCTTTGGTTACGGTGACGGACGCGCCGAACAAAAGCCCTTTGCCGTCAAGCTCACGCATTGTCGCACGCAGCTTGTCATAGGTTCCCGCTCCGCGCCGTTCGTCGGTCATATCCCGCGTGCCCTCAAGGCTTATTATCGGTATAAGATTGCGTTTTTTGTCCAGCAGCGCGATATATTCCTCATCTATCATCGTGCCGTTGGTGAATATCGGGAACAGAATTTCCGGGTAATCCCCGGCGATCGTCAGCACATCCCTGCGGACGAACGGCTCTCCGCCCGCCGTCAGTATAAAGCTTATGCCCAAATCGACCGCCTGTCTGAAGATATCTCCCCATTGTGCCGCGTCAAGCATTTTAGGGGAATTCCCGCCGGACGGACAATCAAAGCAGCTGTTGTTTGCCCTGGCGTAACAGCCCTTGCAATGGAGATTGCATGTTGTGGTGATGCTTGCGATCAGAAAAGGCGGGATATGCAGCCCGCTTTTTTCCGATTCCGCACGCAGCTTGCCCGCGCGATAGCTGTGAACGGCGTACTTAGCCATAAAGACCGAAGCTTTGGGATTATGCAGGGTCGCTTTAACAATATCGGATATTATATTTTTTACCGCTTCCGTTAGATAAGATTCAAGATCAAACGCTTTTTCCATGCCGGAATTCCTCTCTCGAATTTATTATACAATATATCAACTTTAACAGTATAGTAAAAGGACGTTTTTATGTCAAGCGGATACAAACAATCTGCTGCAATATGCCATTATAAAATATCAATATGAAATTATAAATTTTCGTTTT
>JAQVQF010000193.1 GCA_028701715.1 Eubacteriales bacterium
TACTCACTTTAATACTGATATCGATAAAATGAAGGATATATGAAAGATAAAACAAAAAGCTCACCCTATGCTTTGTTTGCTCTCTGCTGGCTCGCTTATTCGACATCTTACATAACTAAGCTTTGTTATTCCATATCCATGTACGAAATGGCGGGCAGGGGCTTGTTCACCCTTGCCTTCGGCGGAGCGATAGGCACGGGATTTCTTGCCTGCTACGGCTGCGGTCAGCTTGTCAACGGCAGACTCGGCGACAAAATAAATCCGAAATATATGGTCGGCATTGGGCTTGTGTTGTCATCGTTTATGAATTTTGCCATGGGAATAACGCAAGCAAAATATCTGCTTTTAGTGGTTTGGTGTATCAACGGCTTCGGCTGCTCCATGCTGTGGGCTCCGGTGCTCAGATGTATTTCAGAATACCTGCCGGAGGATATAAAAATAAAAGCGGGCACATATATTTCTGCAACCATACCCGCCGGGACATTGGCCGCATACGGGCTCGGCGGATTGCTCCTTAAAACCTCCTCCTATAAAATGCTTTTTTTCGCAGCAGGAGGAATAGGGATTATAATGAGCTGGGTATGGTTTATCGGTATGAACCGACTTAAGGATTATCTCGTTTATGCGAAGGAAAATTATATTCCGGCCTGCAAAAAAAATACGCGGGAATCCGCGGACAGCAGATTTATTCCTCTGCTTTTATCCACGGGCGCGATATTCGCCGTGGGTTGTATACTTTTTAACGGCGTGCTTAAGGACGGCGTTACGCTGTGGCTGCCTGTTTACTTCAATGACTTCTTCGGGGTTTCCGGTTCGGCGGCTTCGACGATATTGCTGATTCTGCCCGTAATAAATCTCGCCGGGGCAATTACCGCGGTCAAACTGAACACAAAAATATTCAGAAACGAGCTGACCACCGCCTGCGCGATGTTCGGAATATCCCTCGCCGGGATAATACTGCTTTTTGTTTTCGGTAAATACAGCGTGATAACGGCGGCGGTTTTTGTATCGCTGTTCACCTCAGCCATGCTCGGCGCCAACACCATGCTGTTAACCTTTATGCCTATGCGGTTCGCCTCTGTCGGAAGGGCTTCGACACTCACGGGCTTCTTAGATGCCTGCTCTTATTTGGCATCCGCGTTGTCGGCGGTGACTATAGGGCTTGTCGCCGAAAATTACGGCTGGAACGTCACCGTGATAAGCTGGGCGGCTGTCGCCGCGGCGGGGCTTGCCGTGTCCGCCGTCGGAATACCCTACTGGAGCAGGGGAAGGACCACGCTTGATTAATAAGCATAAAAAAAATCAAAATCAAAACTAACCGATTTTTAAAATTTCAAACATATTAAATAAAAATCCGCCGAACTGATTGCAGCTTACGGCGGATTTATTGTTTTACTATTTGTTTGATGATAAAAGGTATTCCAGTTTATCAATGTTATATCTGTCAACCTTTTTTCTTAAAAGTGCGTTTATGTAAACGGCTTTTTCAAAATCCTTTAAATTTATGTCGCTATCCTTTTTAAGCAGCGTTAAATACTTTTGTGATGTCCTTGATGAAGCGCATTGATACAGTAAAACATACGTCTTCGCATAATCAAATATAGGATTCCCAAGCTTGGCATCGACCCAGTCTATGATATAATAGCGTTCTTCGGTTGAATACATTATATTTAAAGGGTGATAGTCAAGATGGCAAAGCGCGGGTATATCTTCGATTTCCGAAAGATAACGTATGGCGGTCAATTTTTGCTTATCTTCAAAATCCGCTTTTTCTATATCGGACTGAAAGGACTGCTTTAACCCGGGTATGTTTATTCCGTTAATAAGGTGAATTTTTTTCTGGAGCGTGATAAAATCCTCTGCTCCGGATTCGTATTTTTCTGTTTCCATTCTGTCCGCTAAGGTTATTCCGTTGATATAATCCATTTTTATAACCGGCTGATCTTCAACCGGATAATACCTGACAACAGGTAATTCTGTCTCGGCGATTATGTTTTGTATTTTTATTTCGTATTTTATCCAATCTTTTGGGTAATCGTCCGCGAAAACCTTATAGGCGAAGCCGTTCCAAAGAAAAACCGAAGCCTGTTTTCCGGTTCCGATTTTTTTCTTTTCGTTATCAAATTTCGTATCAACGTAAAAAACTACCTTTTCCGGGGTCATTTTTTCGCTCTTTCGGCTATTATGCTTACCATTTCGCCCACGTTTTTCATGGATGATACTTCTTTCATTTTAAACTTAACGCCGAACTCATCCTCGACCGCCGCTATTAGCGTGATATGAGAAAGCGAATCCCAGTCCTCCACGTCATCCGCGGTGGTTTTTGGGGTGAGCTTTATTTTTGCGTCGAAAACATCCTCGAAAACGCTCTCAAGCCGAGTATAAATATCATTTTCTGTCATAGTTATTATGTTTCCTTTCCGTTTTCCACAGTTATATATCTGTTTTTATTATTATAGTCCTTTATCTCAAGCGCCCATTCGGAATTGCCCTCCGCATCGAGGCTTATCCTTTCAAAGCCGAGCGTACCGAAAAGCTCGCGTACCATCGAATTTTTGGCGGTGGGATAATAATAACCGCGAATTTCTTCTATTCCCTGCTCCTTCGCCGCTTTCGCAAGAGCGTCGAGCATGGCGAATTCCATATCGCGCTTTAACACGCGGCAGGACATAATCCAAAGGTCGATACAGAGTATTCGCTCGTTTTTATGTCCTATTACCACCGAAACCACGCCGTTGTCGCCGAAACGGTCTGTAAGCTTGCCGTAAAGGGTAATATAATTGCCGTCGGACGCTATTTCTTCAATTTCCGAAGCGGTATATCTGCGGGTGGTAACGTTGAACTGGTTGGATTTATTGGTAAGCTGTGCGATACGCTGTATATAAACCGGAATAAAGCCTTGTATTTCCGCTTTCATTTCAAGGCTGTAAAGGTAGTCCTCATAGCTTCCGAACGATTGTATTTCCCTCTCCCTTTGGATATTTGCCTTATACATTTCGTTTCTTTTCAAATCCTCGTCGGAAAAAGAGGTGCTTTCAAAAAAGCCGTTCCTGTCAAGGAGCCGTATATAATTTTCCGCGCCCTCCATTTCGGGGGCGGAAACCGGCAGAGTCGAGGTGACTATATGCCTTTCGGCGGGATTGTCGTCCACAAAAACCATCGAATCGACACCTATATTCAGCTCGGCGGCGATATTTGTAAGATTTATATTTTTAGGCTCCCAGTTGGCTTTTATTACAATGAAATCCTCCGGCTTCAGCACACTGTCCTTGTGGTTCAACCCTGTTATGGCATTTTCATAATCGTTCTTGGAATCGACCGTAAGCATAATTCCGGTATCCTTTACTTTTTTCAGATACTTCTGAAAGTCAAGGTATGCCTGCGCTTCCGCTGTTTCCTCACCGAGCTGTAAATTTTCAACGCCGTCGTCGCCGACCACCCCGCCCCAAAGGGTATTGTCGAGGTCGAGAGCGAGCGCTTTTTTATTCTTTCCGAACACGGATTTTATTATATTGGCAAGATTGAACGCGAATTCGGGTATCGCGTCTATCGCCATGGCGTATTTATACATATACCAAGCCGATTGGTCCGACCAGCGGTCAAGGCCGAAGCACGCCGAAATATAAGACGCGTCGTTTATATAAAAGCTTTCCCTGCCGGCGGCATACGATGCGATATACGCGTTCATCCGATTCACAAGGTTCACGCCGCCGCGGTAATCGAAGGCGTCGCGGTTGCCCATCAGACGATAGCGGGGATATTCAAAATTATTCTGTATTATGGGACAGCGAAATTTTTCGTCAAGCTTTTCCCACATAACGCGGTAATGCTCTTTCGCTTCCTCAAGCAGACTTTCGCACTTTTCCTTGGTATCCGCCGGAGCGGGAAAATATTTTTCTATATTTCTTGTCGTTGTATAAATATATATGATATCCGGATTGAAAGCGTCAAGCTCGGGATTGCCGAACACGGCATCCTGCCAGTATTGATTGTATTCGGAACAATAAAATTC
>JAQVQF010000022.1 GCA_028701715.1 Eubacteriales bacterium
CGTACGCACTCCTGCCGCGTAGGCGAAGGTCTCGCCTATGCCGCCCTGCTTCAGCACTTCCTCGGCAAACAGCACCGGCATATCGCCGACAAGAGGAAGCAATGCGTCAAAATCAACGGGCTTAATTCTGATAAGCTTTATCACTCTAATGTTCTTGCATACAGCGGCGGCTTTCACGGCTTCTCCCGTAAGTCTGCCGTAAGTTATTATAACTTTTTCCGGGCTGCCGAAATCGGCGTAGGACAGCGTATTAAGCTGTATAAATAATCCCTTGTCGTAATTCTGCTCCGTCCCTTTGGGATACCTGACGGCGGAAAGGCCGTTGTATTCAAGGCATTTGTCCATACATACGCCCAGCTCTTCAATCGAATCGGGCGAATATATAAGCGTTTTCGGTATTTTATTAAGCAGCGAAACATCAAATATCCCGTGATGGGTTATACCGTCGTCACCGACAAGCCCGGCCCTGTCGATAAGCAGCGTCAGGCTTAGGCTCTGCATGGAAACATCCTCGGCAAGCTGGTCGAAGCAGCGCTGCATAAAGGTGGAATATACCGCGAACACCGGCTTGAACCCACCCGCGGAAAGTCCGGCGCAGAAGGTCGCCGCGTGTTCTTCGGCAATTCCCACATCGAAAAATCTTTCGGGATACCTTGCCGCAAAGCCGTCAAGCCCCGTTCCCGCGGTCATGGCGGCGGTTACGGCGCAAATTTTAACGTCCGATTCCGCTCTGTTTTCCAATATTTTACCCGCGTTATGGGAAAAGGTTTTTTCTTTGCCGTTGGAAACGATACCGTTGTCTATATTAAATTTTGCCACGGAATGATATGCGTCGGGCTTTTCCTCGGCGAATTTATAGCCCTTTCCTTTTCTGGTGAAAGCGTGAATTACGCATATTTTATCGGACTTTTTCGCTTGTTCGAAAACATATGTCAGCTTTTCCACATTGTTGCCGTCAACGGGACCGTAATAGTCGAAGCCCATATTTTCAAAAAAGTTTTCTTTTAATACTATATGCTTGAAGAAATCCTTAATATTCTTAAATATTATCACAAGGGTTTTCCCAATAAGAGGTATGGCAGAAACGTGTCTTATAAAATTATTCTTAAAACGAAAATATCTTTTGCTCGTACGCATACGTGAAAAAACGTTGTCTATTGTTCCGACATTGCGGGAAATAGCCATTTCGTTGTCGTTGAGTATAATAATAAGCTTAAGCCGCTTGTCCGTGCAGTTGTTTAACGCCTCATAGGTCATGCCGTTGGTAAAGCCCCCGTCGCCCACAAGCGCTATGGTATAGTTGCTGTTCCCGTTCAGCTTGTCTGCCGCGGCAAGACCCGTCGCCGCGGATACGGCGTTGCCGGAATGACCCGAACCGAAGGGGTCGTGCACGCTTTCGCTCCTTTTTGTAAAGCCCGAAACGCCGTCGTCGGAACGGAGCTTTTCAAAGCCTTCCCGTCTTCCGGTTAAGAGCTTATGGGCATAGCTTTGATGCCCAACGTCGAAGATCAGTTTATCGCCGGGTGAAGAAAATGCTTTATGAAACGCTACGGTCAGCTCCACCGCTCCCAAATTAGAAGCGAGGTGTCCTCCGTTTTGCGAAACGGAATCGAGTATTTTACCCCTGATTTCATCGCAGAGCGTTTTTAGCTCTGTCGGATCAAGCTCTTTAACGTCCGCCGGGGTTATAATGTTTTCAAGAATCAATTCAATCTCCTAAAGTCCTTATGAATTTCTTTCCGAAAGATAAAGTGCCAGCCGCTTAAGCGCAGCAATCGGTTCCGCCGCGTTATCCCCGATAACACCGAGCGTTTCCGCCGCCCGTTCGGTCAGCGCTTTGCATATTTTATATGAGCTTTCCATACCGAACAAGGCCGGATAGGTCGCTTTGCTTTCTTTTTTGTCTTTGCCGAGGGTTTTTCCCATTTTTTCGGGATCGCCGTTTATGTCAAGAATATCGTCCCTTATCTGGAACGCCAGCCCCACGCATCTGCCGTATTCCTCCGCCGCTTTAATTTTTTTCTCCGCCGCGTCCGCCGCAATACAGCCCAGCATACAAGCGGAGGAAATCAAACAGGAGGTTTTTAGGGTATGCAGCTTTTCCAGCATTTCGCCGTTTATTTTGCCCGTATCGCCCGCGATATCCAGCATCTGACCTCCCGTCATACCGTCGGGTCCCGACTTTGACGCAAGCACGCGAACCGCCTTCAGATTTTGCTCCGGCGAGCAATGCGAGCAGGAAGCCGCGGTTTCAAAGGCTTTGATTATAAGTCCGTCGCCCGCGAGTATGGCCCCCGCTTCGCCGAACACCTTATGGTTGGATAATTTTCCTCTGCGGTAATCGTCGTTATCCATCGACGGAAGATCGTCGTGAATAAGCGACGCCGCATGCATCATTTCTATCGCCGCCGCGTAATCCGCGGCAACGCTCAGGTCGCCGTCCGCTTTACAGGCGAGATAAAACCCGAACACCAGAAACGCCCTGATACGCTTTCCCCCGTCAAGAGCGGAATAGCTCATCGCTTTATACAGGCTGCCGTCCGTTTCGGAAGCTCCCGCCGGTTCGGTAAGGAGTGTTTTCAGCCGTGCTTCCACGGCTTGTTTGAATATGCCGTTTGGCATTGTTTCAGGCATCTGCGCCACCGAAATCCTCTTCCCTGCCGGATATCAGTATTTTTACCTTCTGTTCGGCTTCGGCGAGCAGGCCTTCGCACATTTTAACCAACGCCGCGCCTTCCTCAAACAGCTTTATGGAATCCTCGAGCGAGGAAGAACCGTCTTCTAATTTTTTTACTATTTCCTCAAGCCTTTTTACGGCTTCCTCATATGTTTTTTTATCCATTGTGACCGTACCTTTCCGATAATTCGCCGTCTTCCGTTCTGACGGCCTGTATCATACCGTCGGATAATCGGAGAGCAAAGCTTCCGCCTATATATATCTGATCCGTCCCGGAAATAATTCTTCCGTCATTGTCATACGCGACAGAATATCCGCGTTTCAATACCCCGAGAGGGTTATATGAGCCGAGCAGGGACGCGAGCGATGTCAGCGCATTTTTCCGTTCCGTCATAACAGCCGTTCCGATTGTTTCGAGCCTGTCGGTAAATCTTGAAAGCTCCATCATTTTATCCTGATAAAGTCTTTCGGGCGAAGTGAGTGCGGTAGCTGACGACAGCATTTTTAAAAGCCGTTTTTCACCGTCGAGCCGTTTTGACAGCAGAAGGGATATACGCGAGCGCACGTTTTCGAATTTGTGTAAAAGCTCCCTGATATCGGGCAACGCCAGCTCCATCGCCGCCGAGGGCGTGGGAGCGCGCAGGTCGGCGACAAAATCGGCTATGGTGAAGTCGGTTTCGTGTCCCACGGCGGAAATAACGGGTATACGGCTGTTATATATCACCCGTGCCAAGGCTTCGTCGTTGAATGCCCAGAGGTCTTCTATACTGCCGCCTCCGCGGCCTATTACGATAATTTCAACCCTGCCGGTTTTATTGAAATATTCTATTCCCTTGATTATATTCTGCGCCGCTCCGCTTCCCTGAACCAGCGAAGGAAAAAGCACGATCTCGCATCCCGGAAAACGTCTGCCGGATATATTGATCATATCTCTGACCGCGGCTCCCGTGGGAGCGGTGACGATACCTATCGAATACGGCACGGAGGGTAAACGGCGTTTGTGCGATTCGTCGAAAAGCCCCTCCGCGGCAAGCTTTGCCTTTAGCTTTTCAAAAGCGATATAAAGCGAGCCTATACCGTCCGGCTCCATATCGGTCGCGTAGAGCTGATATACCCCGTCGCGGACAAACACCGATATTCTTCCGGTGACAACAACTTTATCGCCGTTTTTAGGCACAAAAGCCAGCTTTGACGCGTCCGAACGGAACATAACCGTTTTCAGGAGGGCTCCCTCGTCCTTTAGGGTCATGTATATATGCCCGGTCTTGTGGAGAGTTATATTGGAAATTTCGCCCTTAACGGATATACGGTTCAATACGGGTAAATTTTCCAGACAATCCTTTATAAAATTGTTCAGCTGTGTTACGGTTACCGCCGGCGTCTGGGCTTTATCCATTTTCGTTTTTAATGACGTTGATGCGTCCCAGCACTCCGTTGACATACGAAACGCTGTCGTCACAGTTGTATTCGCGGCAAAGCTCCAACGCTTCGTCGATAATAATCTCCGGCGGAGTTTCGGTATATAAAAGCTCGTATGCGCCGAGTCGCAGACAGGCGAGAGGCACTCTGCCGATACGGGAAAAGGTCCTCTTTTCAGCATTTTGCGCGATATATTCGTCTATCTTTTTTATTTCCCCGACCGTTCCCAAAAACAGGCTTTTCGCAAAACCCGAAATATCCTCTTCACGGTTTATGACGGCGTTGGTTATGATTTCTTCGGGATTTCCGCCGAAAGAATATTCAAACAGCAGGCAGAACGCTGCCGCGCGGCTTTCATGTCTTGTCATGTTCTACTCCATTTAACATATCTGTTATTATCTCTATAGCACACAGAGCGGCTTTTTCTCTGATTTCATCGCGGCTGCCAGAAAAAATGTTTTTTTCGGAACCGCTATTTCCATGATACGCCCAGCCTATCCATACCGTGCCCACCGGATTTTCTTCCGTTCCTCCGCCGGGGCCCGCCACTCCGCTTACCGAAACGGCATAATCGGAAACCGCCAGCTTTTTAACGCAATCCGCCATGGAAAGCACGGTTTCTGAGCTGACGACTCCGTATTTCGCGATAATTTCCGGCGGTACGCCCAGCACTTTTATTTTTTTGTTTTCCGAATAAACGCACAATCCCAGCTCGAATACCTTACTTGCTCCGGGAACGGAGGTTATCGCTTCGGATATCAACCCGCCCGTGCAGCTTTCGGCGGCAGAAAGCGTCTTCCCCGCTTTTATAAGCCTTGATACCAGCAAGGCTGCCGTTTGCTTCAATTCGTCATTCATTGTTACCGTCGATTCGTTTGACCGTTCTTGCCGCGAGAGCGCGTTCAACAAGCTCGTCCACATTTATTTTCTTCTCTTCCTCCTCAAGCTCCGCTATGGTCGGAGTCAGCTTAGGATGCTTGGGAGTAAAAACGGCGCAGCAGTCCTCATACGGAAGAGTGGATATGTCGAAAGCTCCGATACGCCTTGAAATCGTAACGATTTCTTCCTTGTCAAGCCCTATGCAGGGGCGGAAAACCGGCATGCTCACCGCGTTGTCCGTACAGCAAAGCGCCTCCATCGTCTGGCTTGCCACCTGTCCTATGCTTTCGCCTGTTATTAAAGCCGAACAGCCGACGTTTACGGCGAGCTTTTCCGCGATACGCATCATAAATCTGCGGAGCAGCAGCGTAAATAATCTTTCGGAGCATTTTTCGGCAATGGCATGCTGAATTTCGGTAACGGATATACAGCTTAAATATACCGTTCCGGTATATGTCGCCAACACCCTTGCGAGCGATTCCACCTTTTCCCTTGCCGCTTCTCCGGTATACGGAGGTGTTTCAAAATATACCGCGTCGATTTGCACGCCGCGCTTGGCCGTCATATATCCCGCCACGGGAGAATCTATCCCGCCTGAAATAAGCAGCATACCTCTTCCGTTCGAACCGGTCGGCATTCCGCCCGCGCCCTTGGCTCCGCCCGCGTGAATAAAAGCGCAGCCGTCGCGTATTTCGATATACAATATGACTTCGGGATTGTTGACGTCCACCTTGATATTTCCGACCGTTTCAAGCACCGCGCCGCCGCAGATGTCGCATATTTGCGGCGAAATAAAGGGAAAGGCTTTGTCTCCGCGTTTCGCAACGCATTTGAAGGTTTTGGCGCCGGCAAAAAATTCCGCCGCGTTTTCACGCACGGTGCGGGTTACGGCTTCCATATCCTTTTCGCATTCCACGCCGATACATACCGAAACCACGCCGAATACTTTTTGCATTTTTTCGGCTGCGTTTCGCATATCCGCGTCGCCGTCCCCGCGTATTATAAGGGTTGACTGGGAATTGTGAAGCTCATATTTACCGGGGAGCTTTTTCAGCACGCTTCTTACCCGCTTCATAAGCAGCAATTCAAAGCGGCCGCGATTAAGTCCCTTTAAAACTATTTCGCCGTATTTTAAAACAACAATATATTTCATTTTGCTTTATTCCTTTTTATCCTAAAAGCGAGAGCGTTTTTCAATTCTCTCACAAGAATTTCCACCTCTTCTTCCGTATTGAAGGGCGAAAAGCTTATCCTCAGCGAAGAGGAATTATATTCGTCGCCGTAGCCGAAAGCCGCAAGCGCGGTGTTTTCTCCGGCTTTGGAAGAGCATGCCGAGGACGAGGAAACACAAATACCCTTTGACGAGAGATAATTCATGGCAACTTCGCTCTTTACATTTTTCAAGCTTATATTTATTAGCGCGTCTATATGCGATTTCGGTATTTTAAAGTCTGCCGCCTCACCGAGCAGATCTTTCGATTTTTCAATAAATATCTCCCTCAGGCGCGTTATTTTTGCGCGGTAGCTTTTATCCGCGGAAAACAGCCTTGCCGCCGTGCCGAAAGCCGCGATGCCCACAACGTTTTCCGTACCGCTCCTAAGCCCGGTTTCCTGCCCCCCGCCGAAAATTATCGGCGAAAGCTTAAGCCCTTTTCTCACAAACAGCGCGCCGATACCCTTCAGTCCGCCTATTTTATGCGCCGACAGAGAGGCGGTATCGCAGTATCGCACGGCATAATCCGTCATGCTCTCGGGTACTTTTAAAAATCCCTGAACAATATCCGAATGGAAGAGAGCGTTTGAACCCGCCGCCGTTATGGCTTCTCTTACTTCTTTTAAATCGGTTATTGCCGCGTTCTGATTGTTCGCCTGCATAAGGGACACAAGGCACACCTTTTCGGATTTCAAAGTTTTTTCGAGAAAATCATAATCCAGCTCCCCGCCTTCCACCGGAATAAAGACGGCTTTATATCCCTTCGCTTCGAGAGCCTTAAACGTCTCGGTCACCGACGGATGCTCGGCGTGGGAGGTGACAATGACATTCCCCGCTCTTTTATTTTTATCCGCCATGGATAATATGGCCATATTGTTCGCTTCCGTGCCGGATGAGGTGAAAAATATCTCCGTTTGGGAGCATACTAATGCGGCGGCCGCTTTTTTCCGCGCTTCCTCAACCATGCCGCGGGCTTCGAGCCCAGCGAAATGGGGTGACGAGGGATTGGCGAAATGTTTCATGGCTTCCGCCGCCGATTCCAACGCCATGGGATTGGGAATCGCCGACGCCGAATTATCAAAATATATCATTTTATATCCCGTTATTTATTTTTATAAAACAGTTTACGATATATGGCAACATAAATTCCGATATAAACGCAAATGCATACTTATACATCCAATATTATACATCAAACGGATTATTAAGTCAATGATTAATTGTAATTGCCCCGACAAATGGTTTGACAAAAACGAGAGCGCATGCTATAATTGATTTGCTTATTTTTGCTTCTTATTTACACATATAAACACATAGTGGTCGCGGGATATAAATATTGTTTTCGGGGTGTATTGTTTTATGAAAAAGCTCACGGTTATTTTGCTTTCAGCTGCGCTTTGCGTGTTTTGTATTTCCTTATCTTCCTGCTTGTTTTCCAAAGAAACCTATGAAATAGCTCTTATAACCGGTACCTCCGGGGTGACCAACAGATCCTCCGCGCAAGGCGCGCATACGGGGATAGACGAATATTGCCGCGAAAATAATATAGCATATAACTATTTTGTACCGGATGAGGATAATACCGAAGCATACCTCAGGCAGGTGGAAAAAGCAGTTTCAAGCGGAGCGGAGCTGATAGTGTTCGCAGGTTATTATTTGCAAGACGCGGCAAAAACGGCGGCGGAGCTTTATGACGATGTGAATTTTCTGCTTGTGGACTGTTACGCGGACATTGACGATACAAGAGTTCATTCGATAACCTTTCGCGAGGAACAGGCGGGCTTTTTGGCGGGCTTTGCGGCGGTGACGGAAGGCTACACCGAGCTTGGTTTTATTACGGGTGATGATAACGAAATTTCACAAAAATACGGCAGCGGTTTTATCCAGGGAGCGGAATACGCCGCGGTTTCGAAGGGAATTCCCAAGATATACATTAAATACTGGTGCGCAGAATCATTAAAAGCGAGTGACGAATTAAAGCAGGTTGCCATCGGTTGGTACGGCAACGACACAGAGATTATTATGGTATGCGGAGAGGGTATTCAATCCTCCGTAACCTCCGCCGCCAATAATATGAAGGGCAAGGTCATCGGCTTCGATATGGACCAGGCGGGATACAGCGAACGCTATGTGACTTCGGCGATAAAATCAATCGATACCGCTGTTTATTCCACTCTTGAAGCGTATTATAAAAATTCCGGCTGGGATAACAACAGAGCGGGAAAAAGCGTTTCCTACGGTATAGAGACGGATAACATAGGCTTGCCGACAAATTTCGGCAGCTTCCGTTTTTCCTCCTGGACAGTGGACGACTATGAAACTCTGTACGCAAAAATAAAATCGGGTAAAATATCAGTTTTGTCTCCCCCCGCGACACAGGAAACAACCGCCTGCGAGGTTATATATTTCGAAAGCGGCTTACCCGAAACAAACGACACAAGCGATATAAGCGATATAAGCGATATAAGCGATTTAAGTGATATAAGTGATAACAGTTAAATCTTCTCCGTCCGTTAGGGCGTCCTTCGGGATAAGCGAGATATAATGTTTACCATCAAAAAGCCGAGGAGGAAGACTGTTAATATAATTGTTGATATATAAGTAAGCATTATTTTCGTGTTGTTTTAAAATTACTTATTACTTTAATCGAATAAACATGTATATGTATAAACACATTTTTCAAAGGTTACACATACTGATAAAACATGGAAAATACGGGCATAATTATAGGTGAAAGCGAAACGCTTTCACCTTTATCTTTTATTATTTTAGCTGCTGCTTTTTATTGTTAACTGCTAACTGCTTTCCGGCTCCGTTATCCGCTCGGAAACCGGCTGGTTTTTCAGCTTCAGCTCCAGTGCCGTATCGCTTCCGTCAACCAGAGACATGGTGCAAACCCCTTTTTCGTACACAATATCTATCCCGATAAAATACTGCTCCAGCAGCTCAACGGGCAGGTAATATTCGTAATTTTCATATAATATCGGTATCGAAAGACGAGCGGGGTTGCCGTTAATATACATAAACGACGAATTTGTATAGCATTCGAGGCTTTCTCCGCTTTTTCGCAGCATTACCGTAAGCTTATCCCCGTCTCCCGCCACCGAAAGATCGCATAATTTATCGAGATCGGTTAATGAAATATACAGTCCGTAGCTTTTATTTGCCTGCTTTACGCTTGACGCGGCGATTGTTTTACCTTTCTGATTTATAAGATTTATCGAATACAGCTCGGCTTCGTCGGGTGTGGAATTAAAGGAAATATAATAATAAAGAAACACAACGAGACTAAACACGGTATAAAAGGTCAAGAATACGACCATGACGGCGCAAATCATCTGACGGCGGTTTTTTTTGGTTTCTTTAATACTGTTGCGACGTTCGAAAACCTCCGGGACTTCATCAGTCCTTTCGGATGATTTTCTTGTTGCCACGATATCACCCCCCGTGTTTTATTATAGCAAACATGCCATAATAAAGCAATCGGTTTTTCACCTTTTTTTAAAAAAACCATAACCTTAATAGTGCAAAGCAGTTAAATCAAACGTATCAGGAGAATCTCATGACGAACAGATTTACCGAAGACGCAAAAAAAGTACTGAGCGACGCAGTCACCTCGGCGCGTGAATACGGGCATACTTTCGTGGGAAGCGAGCATCTGCTCCTTGCCATTACCAGAACTTCGCCCAGGTGCTTTGCCAATACCGCGATAACCTACGAGCGTATGAGGCACCAGATATATGAGCTTGCCGGTACCGGGGCGGACAACTATATAGGCGGCGAGGATCTCACTCCGAAATGCAAGAAAATCCTTATGCAGGCGGGACGCCACGCCAGAGACCTGGGGTGTGAAGCCATAACCATTTCCCATATACTAATGGCTATTCTGACTGAGGAATGCGTCGCCAAACGCATTATCGAAATGGAGGGCATATCTATCTGTGATATTCTGATGTCCTTGGGAAGCGAAAGCCGCGAGGACACGGATATCGCGACCGAGCAAAAAAAGCGAGAAAGCTCAAGACCCACTCCCTGTCTCGATAAAAACGGCACCGATCTGACCGCGGTTGCCGTTGGGGGAGGGATCGAGACCATTATAGGACGCGAAGCTCAGGAAGAACGAATCATACGCATATTATTGCGCAAAAGCAAAAACAATCCCTGCCTGATAGGCGAAGCCGGAGTGGGAAAAACCGCGATAGCCGAATCCATAGCGAAGCGTATCGCCGAAGGCAGGGTTCCGGATCGGCTGAAGGATATGCGTTTGATAACCGTGGATATCCCTGGAATTGTCGCAGGTACGAAATACCGGGGCGAATTTGAGGAAAAGCTGAGAAATATAATTAACGAAGCCAAGGGCGACGATATAAACCTGTTTGTCGACGAAATGCACACGATTGTCGGAGCGGGCAGCGCGGAAGGCTCGGTGGACGCTTCCAACATTCTCAAGCCCTCCCTTGCCAGACGGGACATACGCATGATAGGCGCTACCACCCCCGGCGAATACAAGCGTATAATCGAAAAGGATCCCGCGCTTGAGCGGCGTTTTCAGCCGATAAAAATAGACGAACCTTCCAATGAGGAATGCGTAAAAATGCTCGCCGCGACAAAAAAATATTACGAGGCGCATCACGGTGTCATTATCACCGAAAACGCGATTGAGGAAGCGGTGCGTATATCCTCGCGCTTTATAAACGGCAGAAAGCTCCCGGATAAAGCGGTGGATTTAATTGACGAAGCGGCCGCGAACGCCGTTATAAAGCATGCGGCGATACTCGACGGCGAGGATATTGTTTCAATCGCCGCCGCGGTTACCGGAATACCCTCCGCCGTGCTTTCCTGCAGCGGTGACGGGGAGTGCGAAAGACTGCTGGCCGCGCTTACAAAAGCGCTTGTCGGACAGACCGAAGCGATCGGAAAGATGACCTCCTGCTACAGAAGATATATTTCCCGTTCCCAGGCCGGAAACCGGCCTTCAAGTATAATCCTTGCGGGTGAAAAAGGAGCGGGCAAGACCTATGCCGCTTCGGTTTTTACAAAAGCGGCGGGTTTTTCAAGCGTTATACGGCTGGATATGAATGAATTTACCGAAGGTCATACCGTTTCCAAGCTTATCGGCTCGCCTCCCGGCTATCTCGGCTACGGCGAGGAAACCGCGCTCGCCGAAAAGATACGGCGCGCTCCGTATTCGGCGCTGATATTCGATTCGGCCGAAAAAGCGCATCCCGATGTCCAGGCAATTGTTTCGCGGATTCTCGAGGAGGGTGTGCTTACCGATTCTTCCGGAAATACGGTCAGCTTCGGCTGCGCTTTCGTGCTGGTAATCGTATCGCCTCAAAGGGGCATGAAGAAAACCGGATTTATGACAAACGGGCTTTCATCCGCTCATATTCCGGAAATTTTTGAAAGCAAGGCCGACGAAACCATCTTCTTCCCTTCTCTTTCGGACGAGAGCATGTATATAATCGCATCGGAGCGCTGCGCCGCCTGCGCTTCGGGTTATTTTAAGGGCAAGCTCAGCTTTTCAAAGGAATTTGAGGAATTTCTTAAAAATCAATCGGGAAAGCTGTCATCCGCTTCGGCGTGTGTGAGATATGCCGACAGACTCATGGCCGATGTGCTTGCCGAAATACCCAAGGAGGAATACGCAGGCGAGATTTGCGTCACTTCCGACGGTAAAAGCGCCGTCTTCAGAATTCCCGAAAAAAAAGCTTGACAAACACACGGCTTACGGATATAATACGCCTGTAAAGGAAAACACTTTACAGGCGTGCTTTGCGTTTATATGTTTATTAAATTAACGCTTTACATATATTAATGTATTAAAGCATGCGACGGCATATAAGGGTCATATATATGAACATTAACGAAAAAAGAAGCGAAATATCCCTGCTGTTCGATTTTTATTCCGCCGTGCTTACCGAAAGACAAAGAGAGGTTCTTGATTTTTATTATAACGAAGACCTTTCGCTTTCCGAAATCGCGGAAAATTTGGGTATAACAAGGCAGGGCGTCCGCGACGCGATAATCCACGGCGAGGAATATCTTTATTTTCTTGAAAAGAATATAAAAATGGCGGAACACGACCGCAGGGTACGCGAAACCGCGTATAATATTATTAATCTTACAAGGGACGAAAACATAATCCGCGAAGCCGAAAAACTTATAAACTGAGAGGTCATGAGGTCATAATGTTCCAAAGCTTAGTTGAAAAAATGGCCGAGGCGCTTAAAAAATTTAAAAATAAAGGTAAGCTTACCGAAGCAGACGTCAAGGCGGGTATGCGGGAAATAAAGCTCGCTCTCCTTGAGGCCGACGTAAACTTTAAGGTGGTCAAGGATTTTGTCGCCAAAGTTTCTCAAAGAGCGGTGGGCAACGAGGTGCTTGAAAGTCTGCTCCCGGCGCAGCAGATTGTAAAAATCGTCAACGAAGAGCTGATAGCCCTCATGGGCGGTACGGCCGCCAAGCTTGAGGTGGCGTCCAGGCCCCCTACGGTGATACTTATGTGCGGACTGCAGGGCTCGGGAAAAACCACTCACTGCGCCAAGCTTGCGGGAAGACTTAAAAAGCAGGGTAAGAATCCTCTTCTTGTCGCCTGCGACATATACCGACCCGCCGCGATCAAGCAGCTGCAGGTGGTGGGCGGGCAGGTAAACTGCGAGGTATATGAAAAAGGCACCGCAAATCCGGTGAACACCGCGGCCGAAGCGGTCAAGCACGCGGTTAAATACGGTTTTGATACGGTCATAATCGACACTGCCGGGCGGCTTCATATAGACGAAGCGCTGATGGCGGAGCTTAAAAATATAAAATCCAAGGTCAACCCAACGGAAATTCTGCTGGTCGTGGACGCCATGACCGGTCAGGACGCTGTCAACGTGGCGCAGGCCTTCAACGACCTGCTCGATATAACGGGTGTTATGCTCACCAAAATGGACGGCGATACCCGCGGCGGCGCGGCGCTTTCGGTAAAATATATAACGGGCAAGCCCATTAAGTTTATTGGCACCGGGGAAAAGCTCGACGCCATAGAAACCTTCCATCCCGACAGAATGGCTTCACGCATATTGGGAATGGGCGACGTGCTTTCTTTAATCGAAAAAGCCGAGCAGACCTACGATGATAAAAAAGCGGCCGAGCTTGAAAAAAAATTCAGGGAGCAAACCTTCACCTTAAACGATTACCTTGACCAATTCAAGCAGATTAGAAACATGGGAAGCATGGAATCGCTCCTCGGTATGATGCCCGGGATGAAGCCCGGACAGCTCAAGGACGCCAAAATCGACGAAAAGCAGCTCGGACGCACCGAGGCCATCATTCTTTCCATGACCATGAGAGAACGGGTGAGGCCGGATATACTGAATTCATCGCGAAAGCGCAGAATAGCGGCGGGCAGCGGCACAACCGTTGAGGAAATAAACCGACTGCTGAAGCAGTATGAGCAAACCAAGCAGCTGATGAAGCAGTTTATGGGCGGCGGTAAGAAAAAGAACAAATTCAAATTACCTTTTTAAAAATAAAACGAAACGCGATGTCAATTTATTCGGTATTTATTGCAAATAAATATAAATTTTAATATTAATTCGGAGGTCATTTAAAATGGCGGTCAAAATCAGACTCAGAAGAATGGGCGCAAAGAAAGCACCCTTTTACAGAATTGTCGTGGCGGACTCACGTTATCCGCGCGACGGCAGATTTATTGAGGAAATAGGCTATTATAATCCCATGAAAAACCCCGCGGAAATACAGCTCGACGCGGAAAAAGCGAAAAAATGGATTTCCGACGGCGCTCAGCCTACCGAAACCGTCAGGTCTATCCTCAGAAAAAACGGAGTTGTATAATATCCGGGGAAATCAATAGAAAGGCATGATTATTTAATGAAACAGCTTCTAATAGATATCATTACGCCTCTTGTGGACAACCCCGACGATATTGTCGTTGTGGAAAGAGAAAGCGGCGATATGACTATTCTCGAACTTACCGTGGCTAAAACCGACACCGGCAAGGTGATAGGTCGCAACGGTAAAATCGCCAAATCGATACGCACGGTCATGCGTGCCGCCGCATCGAAGGATAACAAACGCGTCATAGTCGATATAAACTGACGCCGTGAAACGTTATATCGAAGCGGGACGTCTCAATTCTCCCCACGGTATAAAGGGAGAAGTAAAATTCGCGTGTTACTGTGATTCCCCCGAATTTCTTTCGGGGGTAAAGCGTCTTTACCTTGACGAGGAGGGAACAAAACCTCTGGAAATCGTCATGTACCGGTCATCGATACCTTCAATCATTTTCAAGGGATATGAGGAAAGGGAGCTTGCTTCTGTTTTAAACGGGCGAACCGTTTGGTTCGACCGCGAGGATGTAAAACTCCCCGAAGGCGTATTTTATTTTGACGATCTTATCGGTGAAACCGCATATGAAGCCGACACCGACAAACAGCTTGGCACCGTCGCCGATGTGGAGGAGGTTGCCGGGAATATTTATTATATTATTCAAGGCGAAAAAAGCTTCCGAATTCCCGCGATAGAGCAATTTGTCGTAAAAGCATATCCCGGCGAGGGATTATATCTGCGTATACCGGAAGGGATGTTTTAAACATAAGTTTAAACTGTTATTTTAATTAGAAACGGGCGTACGATTAATGAATTTCGAAATTCTCACTCTTTTCCCCGACATGCTTGCGGGCTTTTTAAACGCCAGCGTTATCGGCAGAGCAACGGAAAAGGGTCTTATCTCCGTGCGACTGACCGATATACGCGATTATACGCTCGACAAGCATCGGAAGGTTGACGATACTCCCTACGGGGGCGGTTACGGTATGGTAATGACCTGCCAGCCCGCGCTGGATTGTATCAGAGCGGTAAAAGCCCGTCTAACAGGATCTGTCCGCACAATATACCTTTCCCCGCAGGGAAAGGTGTTTTCCCACAGCAAAGCGGTACAGCTTGCGGGATATGATAATTTGATTCTTTTCTGCGGGCACTACGAGGGCGTGGACGAAAGGATTATCGAGCTTGGAATCGACGAGGAAATTTCTATCGGCGATTATGTGCTCACTGGCGGAGAACTCCCCGCCGCGGTTGTCACCGATTGTGTATCCCGCCTTATTGACGGTGTGCTCCCGGACAAGCAATGCTACGAGGAAGAAAGCATAGCGAGCGGGCTTCTTGAATATCCGCAATACACCAAGCCGCGGATATTTGAAGGACTTGAAGTGCCTGAGGTGCTTATCGGCGGACACCATGCGAATATTGAAAAATGGCGCAAAGCGCGGTCGCTGGAAAGAACGGCAACCAAAAGACCCGACTTGTTGAATCTTTTAAATAAGGATGATTAACGCGAATAATCATACACCGCAGACGTTAAAAGGAACATAAAGATGCAAAAATCGTACAGAACGATTAAAAAAAAGAGCCGGTTAAGACAATTTATCGGCAACAGCATAACGGTTTCTATCCTTACCTATTTTTCGGTAAGGCTTCATACCCTGCTTGGCAAAAGCTTTTTGTCGGGTTTATTCGCATCTTCGGATTCCACGGATACGGCAAAAAACAGCGGGCTGCTTTCGGTAATCGGCGAAAAAACCCATGCGGGTACCGTTTTTTCGGTTATAAGACGCGCTTTTTCAAGCAGTGTCGAAAGCAGCGGAATTATAAAGCTTTACCGTTTATTGATAAGAACCTTCATGGCGACCTCCGTAAGGTCCTTTGGAGTGTTTTTCATTTCCGCGGGGCTTTATTCTCTTCTTGCGTATGCGATCCGGATATTCATGGTGGGCAGCATCGCCCGAACGCAGGCGGACGCGGTGGTTAT